>JAFQYI010000034.1 GCA_017406505.1 bacterium | reverse complement strand
TTGTATCAGTATCGGCACTAAAGACGATTACCATTTTTATAAAGTAAGTATAGATAATAAAAAATGTATTAATTGTCAAAAATGTTTATCTGTTTGCAAAAGAAATGCTATTAATATAATTGAGGAAAATTATATTGTTAATTTAGAAAGATGTATAGGGTGTTTAAAATGTTTGAAAATATGTCCTATACAAGCAATATGTAAAAATTTTTATTCGGAAGATTTTAAAACTATTTTAAATAAAGATTTTATAAAAAAAGTTGATTGTATTGAATTCCATATTTCAGGAACAGATGACGATGAAATTTATAAAAAATGGCAATATTTGAATAATAACTTTGACGGACTGCTAAGTATCTGCCTAAATCGTCTTGAAATAGGCGATAAAAAGTTTTTAGAAAGAATATCCAAAATGGTATCTTTGAGAAAACCTTATTCAACAATAATTCAAGCTGACGGAAATCCTATTTCAGGAGGAATTGATGATTATAAATCGACTTTACAGGCAATAGCTTCTGCTGAACTTGTTCAAAGAGCAAATTTACCCGTATATTTAATGGTTTCAGGAGGTACAAATACAAAAACTTTTAATTTAGCAAAGCTTTGTGGTATTAATATTCACGGTATCGGTATGGGCTCGTTTGCAAGACAATATATTAAAGAATATATTGATAACAAAGATTTATTTGAAAATAATGATTTATTCAACGATGTATGTAAAAAAGCTAAAAAGTTGATTGCAAAACTATTTTAAATCATTACAAATAATTTTAAAATCAGTACCACAAGGATATGAATATAATATATTTAAAACATCAATATCATTTTTACTTGGACAACACAATGTTTTTTTATGAGGAACAAACATAATATCATCTTCTGAAACACCATGTCCCAAACCTAAAGAATGACCTAATTCATGTAATGTCGTATGTAAAATTGTATTTGCATCAATATGTTTGGGAGATTTTTCATTTGGTAAACCTATTTCAATAGTTATTGATTTAAATTCAGATGCAACTATACTTTTAAATTTGCACATACCTTCAAATTTAATGCCTGCTTTTGTCCATAAAATTACAATGTCTGCAGAATACTGATTTTCTGTAATATTAAATCTTACAGATGAATATTTGTTCCATATACTTACAGCTTTTTCAATTATATAGTAATATTCTTTTTTAAGAAAATCAGGAAGTGGTGCATAAATTTGCGTTACAAATATATTTATATCACTTTTATTAAATCTGCAAATCTTGTTATTTATCATTGAATTTTGAATATATTTATAAATATTATTATTCATATTTTATATTTTTAATTGTATTTATTTTGTGCAATCTGAATACCATTTTGTAAGTATTCAGCTATAGCATTTGAAGCAAACTTTATTGTAGCCTGCAATAAATCTTTTTGTTCACTATTAAAGTTAGAGAGAACAAATACTTCTGATTTCATAAATTGGGGCTGAGGACCTATGCCAACTTTCAATCTGGCAAATTTGTCTGTCTTTATATACTGAATAACGGACTTTACTCCATTATGTCCACCATCTGAACCTTTCGCCCTAAATCTTACTTTACCTAAATCCAGTGAAATATCATCATAAACTAAAAAGAAATCATCAATAGAAATTTTATAATATTCAATCAAAGGACGAACAGCTTCTCCTGATAAATTCATAAAAGTTTGGGGTTTACATATTAGTATATTTTCATTATTAAAAATTCCTTTTGCAATTTCTGCATTAAATTTTTTTTCAAATTTAAAAGAAAAACCATTTATTGATGCAAATTCATCAATAACCATAAAACCAATATTATGTCTTGTTAATGAATATTTTTCTCCCGGATTTCCTAAAGCTGTTATAAATTTCATATAAATCTTTCATTTCTTTTTAATAAAAATCTATTAGCCTTCCTGCCAATCATAAACAGACTATTATAAAAAATCAACTTTAAGGCTAATAATTATAATAACTCGTAAAATATATATCAGCAACTAAAAATTTATAGGAGAACATTTATGGTAATAAAAAATAAAGAAATAAATACAAAACAAAAAGAAAAAAGTAGTATAAGATTAGCACATTTTCTTGAAAAAAGTGGTTTACATAAAAAAGATTTTGCTCAAATGGTAGGTGTTACATTATCTTATGTGTATAATTTGATAGATGATTCAATTCCTTTTTCAACCAGGAGTGCAACTCTTGAAAGAATTGCCGTTGTTATGGATATTAATCCGGAAGAATTTCCGGAATACAGGATTCCTCAAGAGCCTATAATGATAGATGATACTATAGAATTTCTAAAGAAAAAACAACACGATATGGGTTTTTCAACTGTTCAATTTTTAAAATCATTTCCTCGTAAAAAAAGGATAGAAATTGTAGATATAATGAGAGGAGCAATACCTGTTCCTTTAGATTGGAATGAACTTAAATTAATAGGTAATGTTCTTCAAATTTCCAATGATGAATTATATCCGTTTTGGGAAAAACGATTAAAAGATGTATTAAAAATATCAGGCGTAAATGTTAGAGAAAACCAAGAATTGATTGATAAAATGTTTGCCTGTGCAGAAAAATACATTAAATCAAAAAATGATTAAGGTCTTATATCCGTAACTTCAACTTTTATATTATGAGGTTTAGATAAAAATGATTTATCATAATTAACTTTAATAAGTTCATAACATCCACTTCCTGCAGAAGAAGCTCTTGAGCCTAATGCAGGAGCTGATATATGATATATACCATTATCATCAATTATTAAATTTTTATAATGAAAATGCCCTGAAACAATTAATACAATGTTTTTATATTTTTGTATTAATGAAAAATAAGGTTCAGTATCTAAAGTTTCATGAGAATGGTTATCATTTGGTGCAATAAGTGGAAAGTGTTGAAAAATAAATATCATACTATGTTTTTTAGCTTTAAATAATTTTTCCATCTCAGCTAATAATTCAGGTATATAACGCCCATGCTTGCCAGGTATTACATAAGAAGAACCATCTGCAATTAATCCGTATGAATCTTTCGATGCTTTAAAATAAAAAGATGTATCTTCTTTAGGTTGTCGTCTATTATATTGATGCACAAATTTTGAAAAATCTTCTTTTGGAATGCCTCCAACAGAATATGAATCATGATTACCAAAAACAATGTAATAAGGCTTATTCAGATTTTGAACAATATTCATAAAAGATTGCAAACTTTCCATGCGTGATTTATCAATGCAATCTCCCAAAAAAACAACAAATTTAATATTATCATTCTTATTAATTGACTCTACAGTAAATATTAATTTTTTTTCACTATCAGTAAACAAAGTTGCATGCTCTGAAGGAATCAAATGCGAATCTGAAACAATTGCAAATTCTAAAGATTTAGCATAAACCGATGAAACGGAACATAAAAATAAAAATAACAAACAAAATAAATTTCTCATTCAAAAATTCCACCGGCAATTCTATCATCAATATACTTTTGAACAATTAAAGACTGTTTTAAATCTTCTTTTGTTATTGTTTTCATCATAACAAAAATAACCCCTAAGGGAAGTTTCTGAAATCTTTGAGCATCAAGAGCCATAGATAAATGAATTAAGTTAATTTTACCGGAAGAAATTAAAATTTCTCCAATTTTTTGATGTTCCTCAATATCATTCCAGCCTGATAACTCGTATAAATTCTTAAACATACGTACATTATAGCAAAAAAAAATTAAAAAACAATCAAAATAAGGAAATTAAGCAATAGCAATTTGATTTAAGAAGTTAGGTTTGCCATTGTAGTAACCAGCAAAAACATCTTGTAAATCATCAGCAGGAGCAAGACCGTTTCTGTAATTTTCTTGAGCATTAGCAGGAGCAATACCTGTTGTTGAAACAGAAGATACACCTGAAAATGGATTTACAGTAGAAACAGAACCTACATTGAGATCTTGTCCGAAAATACTTGGATTAACGGATTGTGAAGATTGTCTGCCAGAAGTATATTGACCAAAAGTATAAGCTGAACCAACACCGTATTCAGTATTCATATATGGATTTTGAAAAGGATTTACTGCTCCGATTGCCATGTCAATATACCTTAAAACTTTCTACATGTATATTAAAACATTTATAAAATATTTTTTGCTAAAACAAAAAGAAATTGTTACAAACTTAACATATTTTTATTTTAAGCATGACAAAAAAAATTAACCTTAAAAAGGTTAATTAAGAAAACTCACACAGGACAATATGTCCTTACACTCTTTTTTCAAATTTTTATATTAAAATCAAAACATTAAGCAGCATCTTTACTCTTTTTATTCAAATGTTGTTTTAGTGCACCAACAACATCACCATCTAATTTTCCGGAATCTACAAACGAATCAATAATTACAAGAGCATCTTCATCAGACATAGTTTCTTTATACGATCTTTTTTCTGTTAAAGCAGAATAAACATCAGCAACTGATACTACTTTTGATAAAAAGTCATTAGTCATTGAAGCAGCTCTATGGTGATTTCTAACAATTGACAATGCCTTAGAATCCATAGAAGTTGTTTTCAATAATTCATAACCGATTTGGCTGTGAGTATCAACTATAGCTCTTTCTTCAGAGGTTAGTTTACCTTTTTTATTAAGAACTTCTTCAGGAATCATAATTTTTCCAAAATCATGGAAAATTGAGCCCAAAACAATAGCCTGCTTATCTTCTTTTGGTAAAGACATTTCATCTGCCAAAGCAACTGCAACATCAACTGTCGTTTTAACATGAGTATTTTGTATATTCTTAAGATTATCAATACAAACTTTCGGTTGTACCCCTTTTTCTGCAAGAATTTTACTTACATTAGGCGATGCCTGCAACATCTTATTTACGGATTCTTCCGACATATAACGTGCCAATAAAGCATTAGGATTATATTTTGCTAAAAATTTCTCGTAAACAGCTTCAACCGGATTTTTCTTAAACTGCTGATTTGTAAGAGTGTATATATCGTTTTGAACCCTTGGATTAGCATAAGCTCCAAAACCATATCTCAACTTAGCAGCTTGTTCAGGTGCCGTTACATTGATATTATTCAAATTTTGTACTTCTGGTACTTTCAATTTCGTTTCCTAATATCTCTGTGCTATCTCTAACAAAATATAATCATTTTGCTTACATGAATATAAAGGATATTTGCGTGAAATAATTGCCCGACATGCATAAACATATATTATTTTTTGTTACAAATGTTTACATTTATAATTTATTTGCTGTAGATATTTAGTCTATGCTTTTTTACACACATTTTTTATAATATAATTTTGCACAGAGGTATTTTATATGCTTATAGATGACATTATTATTAACTTGTTGATTATTCTATTTATATATTTAATATTTTACGCAATTTATTTTGCATTTTATGTTTATATGGCAACGAAAAAAAGTCAAATAGGCTCAGAACAAAAATACATTGCACAAGATTTGCCGGGAAATATTATTGTAATTATTTATGCCAATACTGCAAATCATTCTATTATTCAACTTATTAATTCACTTAAAAATCAGAAGTATCCGAAAGAAAATTATCAAATCCATGTTTTATTTGATAATGTCAATGATGATATTACAAGAATAATTGAAGATACAGATGGAATTAAAGTTTGGAGAATAAACAAAGGTTTTGAAATGGGAAAAGATGAAGCTATATCTTGGCTTTTAGAAAAGTTGATTTCTTTCAGAAATGTTAATGCTTTTGTTTTTTTAGACTCAAACAGATATGTATATGATAATTTTTTATCAGAAATAAACACTTCATTATTTTCCTCAGACATAGTAGTTCCGGCGAAAGAATATATTGTTGAAAAGGGAGATATTATAGCATTAGTAAAAAATCATGTTATAAGATACATAAATAGGATATTTAATACTTCACGTGCTGTTTTAAAATTAATCACACCTATTGATTCCGGAGCTGTTGCAATAAAGCAAGAAGTTTTAGAAATGATAAAATGTGTAGAATTTGAGAATAAAAAATCAGAATATATA
>JAFQYI010000003.1 GCA_017406505.1 bacterium | reverse complement strand
ATAACGTTAATGAAGCAATCATTGCAAAACGTTTATTTATCATTTGTTTGATTAATATATAAGTTCCACATAATGTAAATAAAGCACAAAACAATGATGGTAGTCTTACAGAAAATTCTGTATATTTTCCAAAAATAAACGCAAAAAATTTTATAACTATATAATATAATGTACCTGCACCGGTATATAACTCTCCATTTAATGTCGGCAATATAAAATTTTTATGAGTTTCATAACAAGATGCAATATTCTCAGCTTCTCGAAAATATTCCATAAAAGAATATTTGTCGATTTGAAATACTGCAACTAAAAAACAAATTGCTATAATAATATACTTAAAATATTTATTTTCTATAAATTTAACCATATCAATAAATTACTGATTACAAGAATTAATATAATCTTCATAAGGAATTAAGTCATATTCATCCCATTCAAATTTACTTGGTTCAACTTTAACTATCCAACCATCAGATAGAGGTGATTTATTCAATAAATCTAATGAATCTTGAATTAAGGGATTAACTTCAATAATTTTACCTTTTAATGGCATATGAAGCTCCATAGCTAAACCATCTGCTTCAATAGTTGCGAATACTTCTTTTTTATAATACAAAGAATCAACAATCGGGAATTCTATAAAAAGAATTTCACCCATCTGTTTTATTAATTCATCCGTTATTCCAACAATAGCATAATCATCTTTTATCAAAACATATTCATGTGTCTTTGCACATAAAATTCCACTTGGAATATCCATCTTAACACCTTTCATAATTACATATAAGTATAAAATAGTATTTTTGTTGTATTGTCAAGTCTTTTACAATGTTTCAACAGTAATTCTACCATCTTTTACAGCTTTAAAAGAACCACTATTTTTTACTTGTTCAATAAAAATTTCCTGTTCTTTACCAACTACAGGTAATTTTTCTTCTTTGATATTTTTAAATACAGGCTGTAATCTTGATTCTTTTAAAAGGTAATTATTTATTGCACATTTTACATATTTTTTATTATCAGGTTTTTGAGCATCTATTTGTCTTGAAAAATGTCCATTTTTATCTTTTATATAAATATCACTTACACATATTTTTCCATCTTTAGCATTTTTACGAGAAATAGTATACTTCATGCCTGCACAATGAAGCATTTGAGAACCACCATCAGTAATAACGGTTTTTGCTTGCAAATTTAATAAATCTACAAATTGTTTTTCAGACAAATTCACAACAACAACATTATCATTGTATGGAAGCATACGATAACAAACATCGTATTTTGTTAAAACATTTGATACCCTTGATGATTTCATACTTGGAGCATTAATTAGAGCAACTTCAGCATCAAATTTTTGTCCTCTTCTCAGCATTCCATCTAACAAATAATCAGCAGTAGGGTTTTCCATCTCTCTTTCTTCGTTTTCCATTTTGGGGATAAAAGGAATTTCAACTTCAGATATTATTTCATTTTCTCCAATAGCCTTTTTTAATATTTTGTTTGCTTTTTTTGAACTTTCGTAATTATCTAAACTTACTAATTTATTTTTAATTTTATCTTTTACAAGGATTCCTTTGTTATCAAAAAGAACATCTAAATATCCGACATAAGAATTATCACTTCCTGCTTGAGTAATAATCACAGGTTCACATCGTTTTGAATAAATAAGATTTTTAGTATTACCATTTTCATTGACACCATCAATAACAGTATGTGTATGACCACCTATTATTATATCAATACCTTGTGTTTCTTTAGCAATTTTTAAATCACCATTTTCACCATAACCTTCATGACTTAAAAGTATAATTTTATCAATACCTTGTGCTTCAAGTTTTTTTGCTTCATTGTTTATTGCTTTAATAGTATCATCAAGACTCATTGCCGAAACTTTATTTTTTTTATCAAGAGTACCTATATCTTTATCAGATGGAGAAACTCCTAAAAGTGCAAATTTTGTACCATTCTTCATAACAATATGAGAACGTACAAGTTTTTTATTTTTTAGATATTTATTTAAAGGGTTTTTTGAAGGAACTACAAGGTTAGTTCCAATAAACTTAAATTTTGCATTATCAATATTGTGTGCAAAATATGCAGAGCCACCATCGAGTTCATGGTTTCCAATTGCTGAATATTCCAGTTTAGAAATATTTAAAATTTTATTTACAGCATCATTTCTTTTTTGATT
>JAFQYI010000033.1 GCA_017406505.1 bacterium | reverse complement strand
ATATCTTCTATTGCTCGTATGAATTTTAGGCAAACATCTTTAGTTCTGTTTAATGAAGCACCATCAGGAAGTGTTACAACAGAAATCAACATACCCTGGTCTTCGTCAGGAATAAATCCTGTAGGAATAACTTTGAATAGACCCAACATCAAAAATACTATTGCAACGTAGGTAATTATTGTCAGCTTTTTGTTAATAACAAATTTTTTAACAATATCAATATAATATTTTGTCAATTTGTCAAAATATTCATTAAAAATTATAAGTCCTTTGTTTAGATATTCTTGAGTCGTTTTTATCCATGGAATATTATCAAAATTTTTCTTTTTCTTTGACGGTTTCAGAATAATAGAGCACATTGCAGGTGAAAGAGATAATGCACAAACAGCAGAAAATGCAATTGAAACGGCAATACAAACCGCAAATTGTTTATACATTGTACCGGATAATCCACTCATAAAACACATCGGAACAAATACTGCCATAAGAACTGCAGCCATAGCAACAAGAGAACCACCTACTTCCCCCATTGTAATTTGCGTTGCCTCTAATGCAGATTTTCCGTCCTCAATATGTCTTTTTACATTTTCAATTACTACAATAGCATCATCAACAACAACAGCAACTGCCAAAACCAATGCGAACAATGTCAGCAAATTCAATGACATTCCCAAAGCCTTTAAGGCAATAAATGTACCAATTAATGATACAGGAATTGTCACGCAAGGAATAAGCGTTGCTTTAAAATCACCAAGAAATACAAATATAATCAAAATTACAATAAGAGATGTTAAAAGAATTGTAAACTCAACTTCTGACATAGATTCATGAATAAATGTTGAGCTGTCCATCATAATATCCAGTTTCAAAGAATCAGGAAAAGTTTCTGTAAGCTCATCTATTGTTTTGTAAATGCTATTACATATTTCAACGGTATTAGCACCGGGGAGTGGCATTACCTGAATCAATGCTGCGGGTTTTGTATCAACAATACCAAACATTGAATATGATTTTGCACCTAATTCCACTCTTGCCAGCTCTTTTAATCTTAATTTTGAACCGTCAGAATTTGAGCGTACAATGATATTTCCGAATTCTTCGGGAGTTTGTAGTCTACCTTTTGTTAAAAGAGAAAGTTTTAAACTCGGGTTTGCATCTGTTGGCTGATCACCCAATGCACCTGATGAAAGCTGCACATTTTGGTTTTGAATTGCACTTTTAATTTCTGCAATTGTAACTTTATAACTTGCAAGTTTTGCTGGATCTAACCAAATACGCATACTATAATCATCAGCACCAAATACATTAACAGAGCCGACACCGCCAATTCTTTTTATTGCATCTTTTACATAAATATTTGCATAGTTTGTTAAATCAAGCTGATTCCAAGACTCATCTTCAGAGGCGAGATTCAAAATAATTGCACCTGCACCTCCAACTTTATTCTCTGCTGTTATTCCTTGTAACAAAACTTCTTGCGGCAGAAGCGATTGAACCTGTTGAAGTTTATTTTGAACATTCATCAGGTTTATATCATTGTCTGTACCGGTTTTGAAAAAAATGTTTAAATTATATGCCCCATCATAACTGGTTGAGGACATGTAAATCATATCCTTAACACCGTTAAGCTGTGATTCAAGTAGTGATGCTATGGAAGATTCAATAACAGAAGCACTTGCCCCCGGATAATATGCCGATATTGTAACCTGTGGAGGTGTGATGTTCGGGTATTTTTCCTGTTGCAAACCAAACAGTGAAAGTAAACCTAAAATTACAATCAATACAGATATTACAACTGCAAATCTCGGTTTTTTAATGAAAAAATATAAATCTTCCTTTTTTATGGTCATTCTAATTCCTTTTTATTTTTAATATTTATATTTATTTTTTATTTTCTGTTTTTTCATCAGGAGTGTACGGTTTAGTATTTAAAGGCTGACCCGTTTTATAAATATCTTGAATACCTTTCATAACAACAACGTCATTGTAATCAAGTCCACTTTCAACTATCCAATGATTTTCATAGTTATTGTTTACTACAACATCTTTTTTAACAGCCTTGCCGTCTTTTATTGTCCAAACGTAATATCCTGTTCCAACATCAGTTTTTGTGGCTGATTGAGGAATTAACATAACTTTTTGTGGATAATTAACTCTTATCGTTATATTAACATAATCCCCTGGAACCAAAAGTTCATCAGGGTTTTCAAATACTGCTCTCATTGTAACGGTACCTGTATTTTCATCAACTTTATTATCTACAAATTCAACAGTACCTTCTTTTTCATAAGTTGAACCGTCTGCAAGTCCCAATAAGACTGATACTGTGCTTTTATCATTTGGATTTTCTTTATAGTATTTTTTTAGTTCAATAAAATCACCGCTTTTCAATGGGAAAATAACTTTCATAGGGTTTGTTGTATAAATTTGAGCGATAACACCGGTTGATGGAGTAACGTAATTACCTACAGAAACAATTGCTTTACCAATTCTGCCATCCATTGGAGAGGTTATATTCGTATAACTTAAGTTAAGATTTGCCTTATTCATATCTGAAATTGCACCATCAAGAGCTGCTCTGTTTCTGTTTCTTTGAGTCAATGCATTATCATAATATTCTCGGCTCACCAAATCTTCTTTAAGAAGTTGTTCGGCACGTCTTAAGTCTATTTCAGAGTTATTATAAACTGCTGAATTTTCATTAACTCTTGCTTTGGCAGTTTTTGCAGCAAGTACATATTCATCAGGTTCTATTAAGAATAATTTTTGACCTTTTTTAACAGTATCACCTTCTTGAAAGTATCTTGCTTGAAGCCAGCCACTGACACGAGCAACAATATCTACTGATTCTTGAGCTTCAATACGCCCTGTTGTACTATATGTAGGATAGATTTCTTTTGATATCGGATTTGCCACTTCAACAGTTTTCGGCTGCGACATCATATATGACATGACAGCACCTGTTATAAGTGTTTTACCCTGATTCCAAATTATTGGAATAAGTACAACTGCTAAAATGACAACAGTAATTTTAGTCTGTTTAGACTTCCAATCTATTTTCATACTATCTTTTCCCTGTTATTTTTAATTATAAACTATTGCTATACTAACATGGATTTCCTTTTTACACATTATTGTTATTAAGTTTGATTAAGTTATGTTATATATTGTTAACTTATTTAGAAAGAATTTTATTAGCGATTATATTTTATGATACTATGCAATGTATTAGTTAACAAATAGGTGATTTATATGAGAAACATGTTTCAAAAAATAGGTAATTCACAAAATATTATATTTTTAATCGGTATTATTATTTATGGTATATGTCTGTTTACAATAACAGATATTGCATTGATGTTGTTTGTAACTTATGTTATTGCCTGTGCATTAAATCCCTTAGTTGACAAATTAGAGAAAAAATTCAGTAGAAATACTGCTGCTACTATTGTATTTAGTGGCTTTATCGGTGGTATATTATTAATGTTTTTGCCTATAATAATTATAGGCGGAAAAGAACTTGCAAACCTTGCTGTTCAATATCCTCAATATGTCGATAAAGTAAAAGATTTTATTATGACTTCACCTGTTATTCAAGAATTTGCAAACTCAGGCGGTTTAATTGCATCAATTACAAGTATTTCTAAAGGTGGAATATATTTATTTGTTGCAATGATTTTTACATATTTTTTAATGGTAGACAGAAATAAAATCTTAAATACTGTATTAAGATTTTTTCCTAAAAATTCAAGAGAAAGAATTAATGAAATATATAATATTTCAGAAGAAAAATTAAGCAGATTTGTATCAGGTCAATTTATTGCTTCTGCAAGTGTTGGATTAATTGTGATTGTTGGTCTTTTACTGTTAAAAGTTGATTCGGCAATTATATTGGGTTGTATTTCTGCTGTTTTAGATATTGTTCCGATTGTAGGACCTGCAATTGCACTGGTTATTTGTATAGCTGTAACTTACAAATTGGGTTGGACAATCGTTATATTAACAACGGTTATTTTCCTTTTTGCACAATTTGCGGAAAATAATTTTGTAAAACCTTATGTTTTTGGTAAATTTATGGATTTACATCCAATAGTTATTTATATATTCCTATTTGTTTGTGCAAAATACTTTGGAGCAGTCGGTGCGATTTTTGCTCCTGCAATAGCCGCAGATGTTTGTGTATTCATTGAAGAATTATATTTGAAAAATATGGACAAAGATGTAGAAGAATAAGAAAAAGAAAGGTAAAAAATGAAAAAGATATTAAATTTAGTAGTTTTAGCATTGCTGATAATATTTGTAAATTCCGGCATTGTTTCTGCTGCTATTACAAAGAATTTTTACGGTTATCAGGTAAAAAAAGTTAATATCAGAGATTTTAGCTCACAATTGAATGATGCTATTGATTCATATCAAAGTAATGATAAAGTAAGACCATTACCAAATGTTCCTAATGGCTACATATATACAGATGTGAATAGTACATACTTTATAAGACTATATCCTGCTAATAGAAATACAAATATTTACGTTGTTTCAAATGAAAAATATGATGTAAATAAAAATGATGTAACAGAAACTTTAAAATCTTGGGGATATAAATATAGTAAATTAGACGACAAAGATGCTTTAAAAGAATATAAATTTGATTTCTATACTTTGGCGAGAAAAAGAAAATTAGGCAATTTTTATATATCTCCGGATTTGGTTAAACCATTAAAAACAGGTATGAAAAAATTAAATAACAGAATGGCTAAAAATAATAAGAAAACATCTGTATTTCCATACACACCTGATAAAGATCCAATTAATCTTACCTGTGTTGATACAACAAGTTATTATGATGAAGATGCAAAAATTTCTTTTCTTCAAAGGGAGTATCGTTTAAAACAAAAAGAAAATAAATATGTGCATGCACATGAGTATGTTGTAGCTAATAGAAATAAATCTGTAGCAACAGTTACAGTAACAAGTGAAAGACTCGCAGGGCTTAAAGACGTAACAACAGAATCCTTTGTCGATTTAGACAGACTTGATTTAATTGATACGGTTGGAACATTTCCACCTGTGCTAGTTATGACAGCTGGTACATCCGTATTATGTAGTGTTCCTAACTGGATAAGATTAGCAAGAATTACTGCAGAATCAAAAAGATATGCTAACGCTTTACCCGAAAATTATAAACTTAATCCTAAAAATAATATGAGAATTTTAGTTTTAAAATACAAAGATGACCCCAAACCTCTCAAATTCAATATTAAATTTGCAGACGGCGAAGCATACAATATTACATTTTAACAGGTATATTATTTGAAATAAAAAATGGTGTAAATGTTTATCGTTTACACCTTTTTTATGTTAAACGGCAGGGTTCAAACGCATTAAAATCAAAATTTTTGCATTATCTGAGCAACAGTCATCCGAGCCAGAAAGGGCGTGCAAATCCAGCAATTTCGTGCATTATAATGCACGCTACCTACTTACTGTTTATTGCTTGTACCAAGGATTGAAACTATCAATTTTTTCGGACAGATTTGAATAATTACCGTCAAAAGTTATACCTCTGTCGTCAATGTAAACCCAACAAGGCTCTTTGATGTTCGTAACATCATTTATATATTCTGATAAATTATGTTCTTTCACCCATTTCAGAGTAAGTTCTTTTTCTCTTGTGGTAAAGATTTTTACGGAATAATTTTCAGACAGATTTTTTAAAAACCCCAAAGCACCATTTTTAATTGGTGGAATGAAGTTTTTATCATAATTTCCGTTGTAGGTATTTAGCACTCCGTCTAAATCTATAATAATTGTTTTTTTGAATTTTGTAACCATATTTCCTTATAAAGATTTTATCACAAGTCCCACTTGTGGACAAGTCCGACTTGTAAATTGAAAATAATAATAATATGCTATCGGACTTCAGAATAAAATTAGGAAAGCGAATTAAACAAATAAGAGAAAGTAAAAATCTTTCAAGAGAAGATGTAGCTTTTGCTTGTAATTTTTCTGGTTCATATATGGGAATGATTGAAAGAGCAGAATATGACTTCAAAATTTCCAAACTTTATAATATTGCAAAAGCATTAGATGTAGATATTACAGAATTATTTAATTTTTGAAATAAAAAACAAATATGACAAATCAGGCTACAAAATTAGTTCTTTTAGGAAAAATATTCAAAAAGTAAGTAGCGTGCATTATAATGCACGAACCATTATATATAATTTTCAGAGTTTATTTTTACACTATTATTTTTTATGTTATACTGTTCTCATGAAAAAATT
>JAFQYI010000032.1 GCA_017406505.1 bacterium | reverse complement strand
GATTGAGATGAAACACCTCCACCAATAGCTTTTACTCTAACATCAAAATTAGATTGATTATCAGTTAATGCTAATGGACGATATATCATCATTTCAAGTGCAGGTCTGTTTCCTATATAAGCAGAAAGTGTCTTACCATTAACAAAAACACGACCTTTACCTTTAACAAGTTTAACAATAGCTATTGACGTTTTTCTTCTTCCTGTTGCAGTATAAATTTTATCAGACATTATTTAATCTCCTTGTCATCGAGTAAAATCGGATTTTGAGCTTGGTGAGGGTGTTGAGAACCTGCATAAACTTTTAATTTATTAAACTGTTCTTGACCTAAAGTGTTATGTGGTAACATACCTTTTACAGCTTTTTCAATTGCTGCACAAGGATTTTTAGCCATTAAATCCTTAAATGCTGTTGCTTTGAACCCCCCAGGATAACCGGTATGTGAATAATAAAATTTATCAGTTTCCTTTTTACCAGTAACAACAACCTTTTCAGCATTGATAACAATAATAAAATCACCAGTATCAACGTGAGGTGTAAATTGTGGTTTGTGCTTACCTCTAAGCATATTTGCAACAAGTACTGCTAATCTTCCGAGAGTTTTGCCCTCAGCGTCAATTACGTACCATTTTCTTTCTACTTCTAGAGGTTTAGCTGAATATGTTTTCATATGCCATCTCCATATTTATATTTTTATCATATATCACTTTCATAAGTGTAAGCCCTTGTGGACTTGCTGTCGGACCAGCTTTTGCTCTGTTCCTGCATTTTAGAATATCTTTTAGTGATTCGGGGCTTAAAGATTTTCTTTCAAGATACAAAATTGTTCCGACTATTGTTCGAACCATTCCATATAAAAAACGATTCGCTACTATATCAATCAAAATTTCATCATTATTTTTATGACATTTTGCAAGATATATTTTACATATTTTTGCGGGATTTGAAGTCTTAACTTTCTTAAATGAAGAAAAATCATGCTCTCCTATTAAGAAACTAAGAGCTTTATTAATGTATTCAACATCTACATTTTCCCTTATAAAAAGACAATCTTCATCAAATGCAGAACGTTGCTTTCTTGAAATAATTTTATATCTGTAAAATCTTCCAACTGCACTTTTCTGAGCATGAAAATCCATATTAGAAAGTTTTATCCAAGCAATACTCATATCAACAGGTAATAATCCATTTAACGAATAAACAATTTTATTATCTGTAAAATCAATATTACAACTATTTACGTCAAAATGAACTATCTGACCCTTAGCATGAACACCGGCATCAGTTCTACCTGAGAAAATTGTCCTTATATTTTGTTTTGTCAATGTACTAAATGCTTTTTCCAGTTCACCTTGCACAGTTCTAATATTTGATAATTGTTTTTGGCTTCCGGAAAAATTTGTTCCCTTATATTCAAGTTTGAGAACGTATCGTGGCATTATACAAGTTGAATTAATGCCATTTTTGTTGCATCACCTCTTCTGGGAGGCAAATTATATATGCGTGTATATCCACCGTTTCTATCTTGATATTGTTTGCCAATTTCTGTAAACAACTTTCTTAAAACAGTTTCAGGCATTTTTTTGCATTCATTTTTTTCATCAACAATTTCTTTTGTTTCTATATTCATAAATCTGCCTGTTTCTCTATCGTATATATATTTTAATGCAGTTCTTCTTGAATTTAAATCACCTTTTTTTGCAAGTGTTATAAGACTGTCAGCATAAGGTTTTAAAGCTTTTGCTCTAGAAATAGTTGTCTTAATTTCACCATGCATAAACAATTCAGTTGCTAATGCTCTGAGTAATGCTTTTCTTTGATCTTGGGCTTTTCCCAAACGATTTCTGTTACATTGATGTCTCATTGTTTATTTCCTTTATATCATTTCATCTGGATCAAAACCTTCAGGATTTGGCTGTAAGCTGAGTCCTGCTGCTTGTAATTTTTCAATTACTTCATCAGATGATTTTTTTCCGAAATTTTTTATATTCAATAAATCATGTTCAGATTTTTTGAGTAACTCAGGTAATGAATTTATACTTGCTCTTTTTAAGCAATTATAAGCTCTGACTGATAATTCTAAATCTTCAATAGTAATTGAAGGTTCTACCACCACATCTTCAGGTTCATCAATAATTACAGGAGAACTAATTGTCATTGGCTGACCTGTAATAGCCGCTATTTGCATAAAATGTTCAATTAATATATTTGCAGCCTGACTCAATGCAGTTGTTACATCAATGCTACCATTTGACCAAATTTCTATCGTTAATTTATCATAATCAATAACATCACCAACACGAGTATTTTCAACATTATAGCTTACTCTTTTTATTGGAATAAATGTTGCATCAATAGGTAATAAATCAATTGGCAATTCACCTTGATTACCTTTTAATATGTCTTTTGCTATATATCCTTTTCCTGTTTCTACAGCTATTTCAGCATGAATACTGCCACCTTCAGCTACAGTACAAATTTGCCAATCAGGATTTATAACTTTTACACCTGAAGGAAGTTTTAAATCACTTGCTAAAACAGGACCTTCTGTATCCACATCAAGTCTTAATACTTGTGGTTCATTTGATTCACATTTTACTGTTAATCCTTTAAGATTCAACATTATATCAATTACATCTTCAGTAATACCAGGTATAGATGTATATTCATGAGTTATACCCTCAATTCTCAAAGAAGTAACAGCAGCCCCTTCAAGAGATGATAATAATACTCTGCGAAGAGCATTTCCCAATGTATTACCAAAACCTCTTTCTAACGGGTCTATTGTGAATTTTCCGTACTGTGTACCATCTGAACTTGTTGTCGTATTTACACATTTAATTTTGATTGCTTCCATCGTCAAATTTCTCCCTTCACCTGCTATTTTGAATAGTACTCAATTACGAGTTGTTCTTTGAATTCAGGATCTAGTTCTTCTCTTTCTGGAATTCTATCAAATGTTATCTTTTGTGCTGATTTATCAATTGTAATCCAAGCCGGATTAATTGCCATATCAATCATTTCAGTAACATTTTTCACAAATTCTGAACTTTTTTGTTTAATGGTAATAACATCTTGTGGTTTTACAAGATATGATGGAACATCAACTTTTTTACCATTAACAAGAACATGTCCGTGATTTACAATTTGACGAGCTTGTTTTCTTGTTATTGCAAATCCTGCTCTAAAAATTATGTTATCAAGTCTTGATTCCAACATTTGTAGAAGAATCGTACCTGTAACACCGGTTTTTCTTGCAGCATTTCTATAATATCTTGCAAATTGTTTTTCAGTAACTAAGTATGTAAAACGAATTTTTTGTTTTTCATTTAAGTGTACAGCATAATCAGATAATTTCTTTTTTGCTGCACCATGCTGACCTGAATGTGTTTGTGTCATTGAAGAGGTCAATTTTCTGTTGGATACTTCTTTTACTCCGTAGTTACGAAATAACTTATTGCCTGGACCTGTATATCTTGCCATTTTTTATGACTCCTTGCTTCTTTTATTATACTCTTCTCTTTTTAGGTGGACGGCAACCATTGTGTGGTATCGGAGTAACATCTTTTATCAAAGTAATTTCCAAACCTGCTGCTTGTATTGCTCTGATAGCTGTTTCTCTGCCCGTTCCGGGACCTTTTATATATACTTCAACTTTTTTCATTCCTTGGTCTATAGATTTCTTTGCAACCATTTCTGCTGCAGATTGTGCTGCAAAAGGTGTTCCCTTTCTTGCACCTTTAAATCCACAACCACCTGCAGATGCCCATGCAATAGCATTACCTTGAGTATCTGTTGAAGTTACGATTGTATTATTGAAGGTCGATTGTATATGTACAACTCCTTGTAATACGTTCTTTTTTTCTTTCTTTTTTGTTTTGACAGGTTTTGCCATTATTAAATTCCTTTTTATTATTTGTTATTTAACTATTTTTTCTTTGCAACAGGACCGGTTTTCTTTCCACGTCTTGTTCTTGCATTGGTCTTTGTTCTTTGTCCTCTTGCAGGAAGTTTACGTCTATGACGCATTCCTCGGTATGAACCAATTTCACTTAATCTCTTAATAGCTAGTGATTCTTCTCTTCTTAAATCACCTTCTATTGTGTAATTAGCAAGTTCATTTCTTAATTTTTTAATATCGTCATCGGATAAATCATCGGATCTCAAATCTTCTGATATTCCACATGCTGATAAAATTTTTGCTGAACGAGCAGGACCAATTCCAAAAATATAAGTCAATGCTACTATCATTCTTTTGTTACGAGGTAAATCTACCCCGGCAAGTCTTGCCATGTGTTTGTCTCCTTGTTTTTTTGTTTTTCTTTACCGTACAAACAACGACTAACCTTGTCTTTGTTTGTGTTTAGGATTTTCGCATATTACTGCTATTCTTCCTTTTCTTTTAATAATTTTGCACTTTTCGCAAAGTTTTTTTACTGATGCTCTGACTTTCATAATGCTTCCTTTTTATTTAAGTCTGTATGTTATTCTTCCTCTGGTTAAATCATAAGGTGTCATTTCTACTTTTACCTTATCACCAGGTAAGATTCTTATAAAATTTTTTCTAATTTTTCCGGAAATGTGTGCCAGTATTTCATGACCGTTTTCGAGTTCAACTCGAAACATAGCATTCGGCATTGCCTCTAATATTGTTCCTTCAAATTCTATTACGTCTTTTGACATCTTATTTTTCCATTTTGTCTCGTTAAAGAATACAAGGTTATATTCCTTGTTTCTTTATCTTACATGCTTAAAATTTCAAATCAAGCTTTTTTTCTTATTTTTATTTGTTTTTTCTCTTTTTTATTCATATTTTTTATAATTGTTTTTTTATACTAATGATACATTTAGTATTTATCAAAATCGTTAAACTCAATATTTATAACTAATTTTTAATTATATGTTAATAAATGTAAATATTTAAAGTTTTTTATTATTATAAAAACAATTATAGATTGCAATTAAAAAAGTTAGAAAATTAACTTCTAACTTTTTTACGTTTGAATTATTATACATTTTCCCTATTTATACCTTGATATGAATCAACTTCGAAGAACGCTGCTAATTGGAAAAACTCAAAAAATTCATCTATGCTCATATCTGCATCCATAGCAGTATTCCAAGGATTTGTACCTCGAACTTTTATGTCTCCTGCATCATCTTTGAATGCTTCAAGTGTATATCCGTGGAATGAGTATATGCCTTTATCTGTTGCTATCGGATTTTCAGTTCTGGAACCATCAGGCCATGTTCCACCACATATAATAAATTTTCCACTTGGTTCTTGGTCCAACATTTCAAGAATTTTCTCTCTATCACGAACGGTTTCATATTGAACACCTTTAATACCTAAAACGTCCATCAATTGACCTTGATAACCACCTAAAGCTCCTCTATAAAATTCTTTTTCCATAGTAAAGCCTTTTTTACCATATTCCGGAGCTTCTTTCATCTTGGCAAATTGCATACCATATTTATCTTCTTTATATACAATATCTTCACCTGTATCTTCTCTCAATACAACTGTTTGATTTGCTGGATTTTTCAATGATTCTTCAAAGTCTTGAAGTCTTTTAGTCATTACTTTTAAATCATTATTTAAATAGAATTTTTCAACAACACCATTAGCATTCTTATATTCTTCTTGTTTGTCCTCAATTTTTTGAGCCATTGTCGTTCTAAAATCATCTTCAGCTTTTACTTTTAATTCAAGTCCAAATGCATCTTCTAATAATTGCATACCAAGAGCACCTCTTAAAATCGTTCTTGGATTTGTGTATTCCTGAACTTTGCCTTTTGGTGCGTAATAATCAGCTTTACCATTTGGATATTTTACATGCAAATTTTCCCCATCTTGCTCAAAAGCATCATATAGAGCAACTCTTGTTTTTGGATTTTCCATAACGGTATTTAAACCTGATACTAAATAACAATCACCAATTGCATATTGTGCAGATGCAAATCTTTGTGCAGGTGGAAATAATTTAATGAATGTTTCTTTATCAACTTTTAATTGATGTGATGATTCTTCTGAGTCTTTTACATATATCATATCTTCGTTTTCTACTTTGAATACATCACCGATTTTTGTATTTTTGTTTCCTTCTTCAAAATTTGAAACTTGAGGACAATAAACATCATCTACATTAAGACCGTTTGCATAGCAGTCATACATCATTTCAATATCGGCTTCCATCTGGTCGCACATTTTTCCGGTTTTCCAGTAATGAGATAAAGTTTGTGGAGTTAATTTACCATCTGCAATTAATTGAAGCTGCATTTCAACATTACTTGTTTCAACAGAACCTTCTTCCATAACGGCAATTAAATTTTCTCTATTTTCACCTTGAACATAAGGTGATGCTGGGTGATTATTTAAAAATGCTCTTGCTCCGTATGGGTCTTTTTCTGCTGGCTGCTTTTCTTCTTGTGTTTTTATACCCATAAATGCTCTTAAAAGTTGTGCTGTTGGTGTTTGCATATTTACCATGTATGGTTTTCGTTCATTATTTTCCACAGGTTTTTCTGTTTTTTCAGGCATAACTTTTATATTGTTATTTACTGGTATTACTGAACTTACTGGAATTATATTCATAATTTTCACACTCTTATTTTAATTGTACACTTTACACTTACTTCTTTATTAAATATCATAAAAAAAATAATTGCTCAATTTTTTTTAATATTAAGAATTTTTAATTTTAATATTTTTTGTAAATATTCGCAACAATATTTCTAAAACACCAATTTTTAAATTATAATTTATAAACAAGAATAGGAGTTTGTTTTATGAATAAAAATTATTTATTTAATTTGGCTCTAATAGCAATTGCAGGGTCTTTTGGTGGCTTACTTGCAGGTTATGAAATGGGTATTATTTCCGGTGCTCAACTATTTATTATTGATGAATGGAATTTAAGTACGCAATTACAGGGCTGCCTTGTGGCTATTGTAATGGTTGGTTGTTTTATTGGGGCTTTTTTAAACGGTTTTTTTGCTGATAAAATAGGTCGTAAAAAAATTCTCGGCATTTTGGGTTTAGTCTATCTTATTGGCTGTATTTGCTGTGCAAATGCTGTTGTTATAAATATGCTAATAGGTTCAAGAATTATTAATGGGATTGCCTGTGGTATGGCAAATTCTATTGTTCCAATGTATTTATCTGAAATTTCACCTAAGAAAACAAGAGGATTTTTTGCTTCTTTATTCCAATTATCATTTACGATTGGTATTCTTTGTTCCTATTTAATAGGATTTATATTTTCCTCTTCAGGAAATTGGAGAGCTATGTTTTTAACAGGTGCTGTTCCTGCGATTATGTTATTGCTGCTTTACGGATTACTTTCTGAATCTCCAAGATGGCTTGTTTTAAAAGGAAGAGAAGAAGAAGCTAAAAAGGTTTTTGAAAAAATTGAAGAACCTGAATCTATCAACTTACAAATTGCTGAAATAAAAGAAGCTATGAATGAAAAATCATCTAATTCTAAAAAGAAAATTGCTATTGAAAAATGGATGTATATGCCCCTATTTGTTGCCATTGGTATTATGTTTGCTCAAATATGCACGGGTATAAATGTTATTATTTGTTATGCTCCTAAGATTTTCCAAAGTGCAGGTTTTAATGATCCATCAGATGCTATGAAAATAACAATTATTATTGGTGTTGTTAATTTCTTAATGACATTTGTAGCAATGTATTTAAGCGATAGGGCAGGCAGAAAACCTCTACTTTTATCAGGTGCAGCTATTATGGGTGTTAGTATGTTTGTTTTAGCTGTATCATTTATTTTCGGTGAATCTCTAGGTGATATGCAAAAATGGCTTGCAATTTTATCTATTATTGGATTTATCTGCTCATTTGCATATTCACTAGGTCCGGTTGCTTGGATATTAGTTTCAGAAATTTTCCCATTAGAAGTTAAAGGTTTCCTTATGACTTTTCCTGTGGCTGCAAACTTTATATTTAATATTGTTTTAAATGCCTTATATCCGATTATGACTGAAACCTATGGCATTGGTGCTACATTTGGCTTATTTGGTGTAATTTGTATTCTTTCAATTATATTCATTATATTGTTTGTTCCAGAAACAAAAGGTATCTCTCTTGAACAAATTGAAGAAAATTGGAAAAAAGGTATTGCACCATCTAAATTTTAAGTTATAGCTATTATATATTTTAAATAAAATCTCTAGTTTATTTACTAGAGATTTTTATTTTTACAGGTATCTTAAACAATCTTATTCTGTAATTATCAAAAAATTATTCATTGCTTCACTTATTGTTGTTGGTGTACTGATGATTCCATTTTTATTAACAATTTTTACAGCAGACTCTGATGATTGGCTTGGAGAATTATTAAGCTGTTGATTTTTTACTTGAACAGCTTCTTCCGATTGCACGGAATTTAATGATGGATTGTTATTTACAGGTTCTCCAAATTCATCATATTCTTCTTCTATATATTCTCCTGTATCATCATCTTCGAATTTTGATGTATCAAATTCATCTTCATCATATTCTTCATCATCATTTTCTTCAGCAGTAGCAACATTTTTATTTTTTAACATAATCTTCTTTGCAACAAGTACTAAAACTGCAATAATTATAATACTTATTACAACTAATACTAATGCAACAATGATTTTTATTAAAACAGGATTATTATTAGTAATTTGCTCAAATTGACTACCTATAGTATTACCAAAATCTTGTATTTGGTTATAAATTCCATCAAAAAAATCTAATACCTTTGAACCTTCATTAACAGCTTCTTCTCCAACTTGTTCAGTATTTTCTACAGCATCAGGAGCAGCAACTTGCATTGTTGCATCAATAAGTTCATTATCATCTTGTTCTCCAGCAAAAGCTCCAGCAACAAATATCATTGAAGATATCATCACTAAAAAATATCTTAAATTATTAATATTATTCAGTTTTAGCTTTTGGTTTTCTGCCTCGTTTTTTAGGTTTTTCATCTGTTTTATCATTTTCAATTTCTTTATTTTCATCTATAGTTACTTTTGATTCTTCCTTTTTAGAAGTTTTAGTTTTTCTAACTCGTTTTTTAGGTTCTTCTTTAACATTTTCAACAACAATATCATTTTTATTATCGTTTATTTCTTCAGTTAATACATTGGTTGATGTTATTTCTTTTTCAATAACATCTTGTTTCTCAATGATATTATTTACATTATCATCTTCTTTTATAAGGTGATTTTCCTCTAGAGTCACAGTGTTGGGGATATTTTTGTTTAGACTCTCTGGGAGAATAGTATCTTTTTCGTCTTTAATAAAATTATCATTGTTTGGTTCTTGTTTTTTGTATTCGTTACTATTTTGTTGATGATAGTTATTTTTATTATATTTATTATTAAAACGATTTTTGTTTTTATTAAAACGATTATTCTTTCCAAATTTATTATTATAAGAATAATTGTTTTGGTTTTCTTGAGAATAGTCATTTTCTTCTATACTTTGTTGTTCTGAATCTAAAACTTGTGATTCAGGAATATTTTCTATATCCTCACCCGTTCTTGTTGAAAAAACAACATTGTTGTTATTAGTATTTTTATTTTTTAATTGTTGAACAGGAAGTTTTAATTTTGCAGCTTTAGATTTTAACTCACCTTCTCCCGGAGCAGATGCAAATTGAATATCTTCAAAAATTAATCCTGTACCTTGACAATGTGGACATTTTTTTGTAAATACTTCACTCAAACTTTGCCCTTGTCTGTGTCTTGTTAATTCAACAAGACCTAAATCAGAAAGCTGTCCAATTTGTGGTTTAGCTTTATCATTTTCAAGAGCTAATTCAAACTCTTCCATAACTGCCAGTTTATCATTCCTGCTTGTCATATCAATAAAATCAATTATTATCATTCCACCAATATTACGCAATCTTAATTGTCTGGCTATTTCATGAGCAGCTTCAATATTAGTTTTTAAAATAGTTTCATCTTGTGTAGCAGAACTTACAAATTTACCACTGTTTACATCAACTACAGATATTGCTTCCGTAGTTTGTATAAATAAATATCCACCGGATGGAAGCATAACCTTAACTTGCAATGCTTCTTTGATTTCTTTAATTATTCCTGATGCCTGCAATAATGGCTCTGTTCCTTTATATACTGTTAATTTAACATTTTTTAACATATTCCAATTTTGAAGAATTTGTTGTGTTCTTTGTAATGCAAATGGAGTATCAACAACTATTTCAACTACATCTTCAGTGCAAGCTTCTCTTATTACTCTATACAATAAATCTTGATCACGATACAAAAGACTTGGAGCATCTTGTGTTTCT
>JAFQYI010000031.1 GCA_017406505.1 bacterium | reverse complement strand
TTATTAATTTTCATTGCATAATCTTTTTACATATACGCTTATATAATAGCAAAATCAGAATATATTTATCTTTAAATTTAAAAATTATTTACATATTGATAAATGAACCGTACCCCAAAAAAATAAATAATATGATAATTAGTTTTTCAGTCTATTACCTGAAAATATTTTTCAATATTTCTGTAAGTAATATTGATACTTATTTTTGTGCTTTTAGAAAATTAAAACTAAAAATTAATATTTTTAATTAGAAAAAATTTATTATAAATGAGCTGCTTTAGAAAATAGTGGTACTAATAAATCCCATGCTTTTTCATTTGGGTGTTCGTCAAAATTTGAACGTCTATATTCGGTAGAATGAATGTTTTTATCTGTTATATCATCTGCAAATATAACTATAAAATCTTTATTTCTAAGTGTTTCTAGATATTTTTTTTCAAAATTTTTATTATCATTATAGCTATATACAAAAATGCAATATTTTGTATTTTTCCAATGTTTTTCCATTTCTTTTTTAGATTCGGTAAAATGTTTAATTGCAAAATCTGCTGCAGCTTGGGTACAATCTTTTTTCGTTGTGATTAATCTTCTGATTTGTCTTGCTGTATATCCATATAGCAAACGTCCACTTCTAAAATATGACTCTTTTAAACTATCTTTAGTATCTTTATAAAATATTTCATTTTCAAAAGCCCAAATTTCAGTAAATGCTCTCATTGTATGTCCTGACATAAATACATAAATAATCATTTCAGGTTCTTCTTTTACAATATCATAAAAATCCTTTCTTTTAACTTGATAAAGCATGTTTTGTGGTCCCCAGCCATTATATGCTCTATTGTAAACTTTTCTTTTTGTATATTCTGATAGTTTATGAGAAAAAGTTTGATCATCAGGTAAGCCTGCACCGTAAGCATATGAACAACCAAATATCACAACCGGTTTTTTATTTGTATATTGGCTTCCTTCAATTGGTCTAAATTCTGTATTTTGATATAATTTATCAAAATCAACACAGATGTTTTTCAAAAAATAATGGTTTTTTGACATAACTAATTTACTGAATGGAACTTTGTTTTTATCAACAAAATATGGGTATGCTCTCCATAATTCGTACACAAAAGAAACATATTCACATACAAAATATGTAATGATTAATATAATAATGTTTATAAATAAAAATTTTTTATTAATTTTCATTGCATAATCTTTTTACATATACGCTTATATAATAGCAAAATCAGAATATATTTATCTTTAAATTTAAAAATTATTTACATAACATTTTAACAATATTGATAATGATTATAATATTAATCTTTTGCCACCTTTGTATTAATTGTGATATTTTGTATTTATGAATAAGTTATTTTTTTCAAAAATTTTTCTACAATTATTGTTAATATTTGGTCTTATTACAATGATTTTACCATTCTTATTTATGCTATTTTTATCTCTCTCACACGAAGGTCAAATTTTTGAACAATATACTCAAATTCTTCCTATTCATGTTAATTTACAAAATTACGTAAATATATTTAATACGGTTCCTATAAATTCCTATTTTTATAATAGCTTTATTATCGCATTTTTTACAACTATTGGGCAACTTTTAATTTCAACAATTGCCGGTTATGCTTTTGCAAGATTAAATTTCCGATTTAAAGAACCTTTGTTTATTGTTATTTTAATAACAATGATGATTCCTCCTCAAGTTAATATTATCCCATTATTTTTTGTTATGAGAGAGCTTGGTTGGATAGATTCTTATCAAGCGATGATTTTACCGGGAATGTTTGGTGGTTTTGGGGTATTTATGATGAGGCAATATTTTAAAATGCTTCCAAAAGAAATTGAAGATGCTGCTAAAATTGATGGCTGCAACTCATTTGAAATATTCTATAAGACAGCATTACCTCTTGCCATGCCGGCTATAATCACTCTTGGGCTTTTTACATTTATTACCTCTTGGAATGCTTTTATGTGGCCTTTAATTGTTTCTTCTTCAGAATTTATGAGAACTTTACCGGTAGGTCTTGCTTATTTGAAATCCGGTTATAGAGAAGTTATTTTGTGGGGAGAAATTAGTGCATATTGTATAATTTGTTGCGTTCCTGTAATTTCCTTGTTCTTATTAGGAAGAAAATATTTTATTAATGATATCATGCAAGGCAGTATAAAGGAATAAACTAAAATCGTTTGTTTGTAAATAAATTTAGTAAAAATAATCCGTATTTCTTAAATAATTCAGGTTTTTTAATAGCTTCTATCAGTTTTTTGAAAACAAATTTTGGATTTAAATAGTACATAATCAAAATTTGTCTTCTCATTTTTCTTAATTTTTTAGCTGATAAAAATTTTGTTCCTAAATTAGGAATTTTTATTGAGTCATGGAAAATAGTTTTTTCTCTTAAAACATTTTCTTCCCTAAATATTTGTTCGATTTTTGTTCCCGGATATGGAAGAGGTATAGCAATGGAAATAATATCGGCAGGAATTTTAAACATTAAATTTCTTGTAGCATGTATATGTTCTTCATTTTCCCATGGAAGACCTATTGAATACATACCAAAGACTTTTAGTTTATTTTTTTCTGCAATTTCAAAAGAATTTAAACATTCATCAATAGATATTTCTTTTTGCATACGGATAAGAGATTCTTCAGAACCACAATCAAAACGCATAATTAAAAGAGAACAACCGGCAGCTTTCATTTCCATTGCCATGTATTCTGTAAATTTTGCAATATTAACATTCGCAATCCAATCCACATTTCTATGCATTGGCGAATTAATAATATAATCACAAAATTCTTCAATCCATTTTTCATTATTAGTAAAAGATTCAGATGGAAATATAAAGCTTCTGATACCATAATTTGTATAACAATCAAACATTTCTTCAAAAACACTTTTAGCTGTTCTAATGTTTAAATTTTCAGAAGATAAATCTTTTTGTGTTAAATAAATACTATCTGAAGAATGTCCGTTTGATGTGTATATAGTAGCAGTAACCATATTATTATCAGGACGATAATAATATTCGTTCTTCATTAAATCTCTTGCAGGAAAGGGTAATTCTTCAATATTACCATGAACAGCATTAAAGCTGGTTTTTTGCATGTATCCGTTTTTACAAATAGTAATAAATGGAATTTGTGTAATTATATCCTGTCTTTCACAATGAGCTTTGACTAAAAGTGGCATTATGAATGCCGCATCAGAACCTATTAAGTAATCTACACCACCTAATGGTAATGTCGTTAATATTTCTTCCGATGGATTAAAAAACATTTCTCCTTTTAATATAATGACAATATTAGGATTAGAAGATTTAATCATTCTGACTAATTTTAAATCTTCAAAGATGTTTGCATAAGAAGTTGTCATTACTATAAAGTCAGGAACAAAATTTAAAATATCATCAAGAAAATCTAATGCTGAGGCTTTTGTAATTTTATAATCTTTAATTAACACATCATTTCCGGCATTTCTTAATGTGGATGCCATATAACCCAAATCATTACAAGCTCGCATTGTTGGAGGTATAATGTCATTCAAATAAAATTTATATCTGTTTTTAATTTTTACTGATAAGTCCCCCGGAGGATAACAAAGCATAATTTTCTTCATAATAAATTATATTACCACTTTTTAGCTTAAATAAAAAATTGTAACAGATTTTAAAGTAAGAAAGATAAAAAGAACTATTATTTGTCATATAATTAAAATTATGAAATCGGTAGTAGAAATAACAGAATTTGATAAAGTTAAAGAATATGCTGGGGAACATGCAATAACTGAACTTGGCAGAAAAAAAATGCTTAATTGTCAAATTTTTGACGATATTGAAATTATAAACAAACAGCTTATACTTACAACTGAAGCACGAAAATTATATGATTTAAATTTAAAGATACCTCTTGAAAATTTTTCAGATTTAACGAATTCTTTTATAGATGCCAAGAAAAAAATAAAACTTTCGGAGCAAGAAATATGGAGTATTGGTGATTTTTTAAGAATTTCACGTCTTGTAAAAAATTTTTTAGATTTAAACCAATCTATCGTGCCAAATTTGTTTGAAATATCTAATCAATTATTTGTAATGAAATCATTAGAAGATAAAATTTTCGAAACATTCGACAATTCCTTAAATGTTAAAGAAAATGCTTCTTTTGAATTAAAAAGACTATATAGAGAACAAGAGAATATTACAACAGCAATAAAATCAACTGTAGCAAAATTATTAACAAACACAGAATTTACAGAAAATCTTAG
>JAFQYI010000030.1 GCA_017406505.1 bacterium | reverse complement strand
TTATTATTTATAAACATTTGTGCGTTATTATTTAATAGACTATTTCTATAAAAATTCAAATTTTTCATTACTTCAAGTAAATTTCCCTTAGCAACATCGTCTTTTTCTTTTTTATCTCCGGCTTTTATAACAAAATTTGTTACAATTTCTTCAAATATTTTTTTTCTTTCAGCACTACCAGGTTTTATTGAAGCTCCATAAAATGCACCAGGGGATAATAAAATAGGGAATAGACAATTATTCATATCACCTTCACTTAAACTTGCATAATATATTGCATTACCCATCTTTTCAATTTCTTCAACTAAATTGTCACTTTGAAGTAATTCAATTTTAGTCAAAACACCAAGAAAGTTATCAAGGAAAGCCTGCATCCCTTTAATATCCAATTGATTTTTTATATAAACATTAAATCGCCCTAAAAATTCGTCTTTAGTAAAGAAATTATTTACCGCTGTATATGATGGGTCTTTTGTCAATTTACCATAATCGTCATTGATTTTCAATATCTTTTCTCGCATATCAGACAGTTTATCATAACTTAATTTTGTACTAAACGAGTTAAAGAATTCAGTAACAATCCTTTGTAAATCCATCATTTTTTTTCCCCATATTCCAATAGGTATTCTTATTTGAGTGTATGCATCACAGTTATTAGCAAAGTAATTTACGAAACCATTAGGCATTCCGAATGATACGCCAACAACAGCAAGGACAGAATATAATTCAATTAATTCTTCAACATTATCCCAATATACAAAATCATTTGGCAATCCAGGAGCCTTGGTAGATGTTAAGCTACTTATTATACCTGCAAACATTTCATTATAATCCAAACATATATCATACAAAAAAGAGAATTCAACACTTTGGTTCAATAGAGTAAATGCTGGACAAAAGAATTCAGGCGATATTTTTGAGTAAAAATACCTAGGTTTATTTTTTATTTCAATTACTTTTTCTTTTAATTCTCGCTTTTTTAATGATGGCATATTAAATATTTTTTGATTTTTGTAGTTATTTAATGCGTTGCCTGTTTTACTATCAAGTGCTATAACGGTACAATTATTATAATCTTTTGCTATATAATTCCAACCATTATATCTATATTTAATTGCACCAGTAGTAAAATTAAACAAATTAGCTTTCGTATTTTCAAATTCCTCACCTTCTAGTGCCTCTAATCCAAAACAAAAAAAATTTTCTTCATTATCCTGAATAAATCCTTTTTTTGTTTCACCTTCATACAAGAAAGGTATACTCACAACAGTGACATTTTTAATTAAAAAATTGCCACCCAAATTAACTGCCCCGATATTACCGGGAAAAGCCTGCTTGAATATTTTAGACAAAAATAAACCATCATTACTAATCCAATTTCTCTCACCGGCTTTGACTTTTAATTTATAAAGTAATGGTCTATTTGCAAGAGTATCAGATATAACAAGTTTCCCATTAATAACTTTACTTTGTGCAATAGTTGCTAAAAATTTATTTGTTATTTCATCATATTTTTTAAATTCACTACCTATAAACATTCGAATTTCTTCAACACCCGTAATGTTTTTTGAAAATATTTTATCCGATATTTTTTGTAATTCTGACCTAGGTTTTTGCTCTCTCTTTTTTTTAAGACCTAGTAATGTTTTATATTCAGTCTCTTTCTTCTTTTCTTCTTTCTTCTTTTTCAAAGCCTCACGATATTTTTTTTCATTAGAAATTTTAAAAGACATATTTAAATTTAATATAAAATAAAAATATTTTTAATAATTATATAGTTATTTAATTGATATTTATTGATTGTTAGGAATAATAACAGTTGATGCACTTAATGGAACATTACTCAAACTAAAGTTAGGATTTATATTAGATTGTGGTTGCACAGATTGTTGAATAGGAACTGTGGATACTTGAGGAACAGAACCAACTGGAGCGGAATTGATAATACTATTGACACCACTTGCAATTGTAGACATCGTGTTAGCAAGCATAGTACCTAATTGCAATTGAGGTATAGCAGTAACTAAACCAGTGGATATTAACTTTCCTATACCAGGTAATGAATCCATAAACTTATTTTTTAATTTCGTCCATATGCTAGGAGATTCTGAAGTAACAATCTCTTCACCAGCTTTCATGATAGGCTTTTGTTGAATAATTATACCTGCTTTCTTTTTCATTTCAGGATTATTGAATTCTGTATTCATTGATAAAGGTAAATAATTTAAAAAAGGTGACGATGGTAAACATTCAAAATTACAATATATGTCAAGTTTAAAACATGCTTGATTAGCTGGTGCACCTAACACATAAACAACTTGTCTAAAACCATTTTTTAAATAATCTTCTGTTGCAAGTGTTTTCATACGACTGTCCATTGGATTTCCATTTGGATTATTAACTAAAGTATTATTTACTAGATTTGTATTCATCAAACGTGTGTATTCTTCATAAGAATTATCTAAAGGGAAATATAATTGTCTAATACCTTCTAAACATAAATTTTCTTGTCTATAAAATGCATCCATTGCTAAATCGAAATTACCGTATTTTGCTAAATTAGCAGGTATTTGTTGTTCATGCTCTTCATTTATTTCTTGAGTATTAGGATTTATAACCCTATGTGTATAATCTGTACCTATTTCTGGTGTTTCATCAAATACAATTGCACCACCAATAACACCTGAAACAGTATCTAGTCTTCCTATATATTTTATCACCAATGATGCAGAAACAAGTCGATATTGATCATAAACAGGCGGAATCTCTTGACCTATATTTATAGCTTCCCAATGAGTATTTTCAGAATACCCGTTAAGTGTGATATCATTATTGACAAATAAACTCGAAAAATAATTTGTATGAAAATAATGATCATATGTGTTGTCGCCTTCTTTTTGTTGCGCCGATAAACTCCATTCCGGATGAATATTACTTGCTAAAAAATACGGATTGAATACAACAGCTAAATTACCCGAAGCATTTGTTTTCAAAGTAACACAGTTATGTAATTGAAATGAGCATGATGGTATAGGTATTTGACTCGGAATCTTAACACCTTTACATCTCTCTGGATGTAATAGATTATTGAGATATCTGTATTCATTTCTCATGTTAAATTCTTGTAAAGCATCAATAGCTGTTTGAATTTTTGTAAAATCCATTTTATCACCATTTAAAACTTGATATAATCTAGCGATATAACTTAACATTTTTTTATCAGTATCATCAATCAAAGAGTCTAAACTACTATTAGTTTCAACATACATAATATCTTTTCCGGGATAATTATTACTTATACTTGTTATCATCAATTTTATATAATATATTTTTT
>JAFQYI010000029.1 GCA_017406505.1 bacterium | reverse complement strand
GATTTAACGGTATATCCATATTTTATTAATATATCCGAAATCCATATTTCTCCTTATGAAAAAGATAAAACATATTTGTTAATCAAATTATCAGTAACGTTGTATTCTAAAAAACAACAATCTGCCGGAAGTTTAATGAACTAATTTATGTAATTTGGTAAGGACATTTTTTACAAGAAGCCTTATAATCATATACAATATTGTCTTCTAAATCATATCTTTTAATTTTTTTAAAATTCATTTCTGAACCACATACAGGACATCTCAAGTATTCTGTTTCTCCAGCCATCATTTTTATTTTGGCAATATCCTCAAACTCCTTTATATTTTCACTACCAAAAGTTATTTCAACATTTTTTTCATAAGACTTAATTTCAGAAGGATTGATTTTTAAACCTTTTGCAAGTTTTTGCCGAACAGTAGAAGATAAAAACAATTCTTTTCCTGATTCGATATCCAAAATTTCTTCTTCTGTAAGATTAGAGCGTTTTGCTAAAAGAGAAGAAGAAAGCCCGATTTTTTCACGGGCTTGAATTATAAACATTGCTAATGAAATATCATTATGTGTCATTATTAATTTACCGATTTTACTTTTTTAGCTTCTTTTATATTGTTTTGGAAAACAAGTAAAACACTAGCAAAAAAGATACTTGAATAAGTTCCGACTGCAATACCTAAAATCATAGCAAGAACAAAATCTTTTGTTGTAACCCCACCTAAAAAGTATAAAGCCAATAAAGTAATTAATGTCGTTAATGAAGTATTGATACTTCTTGCTAATGTTTGATTAACACTTGCGTCAACAACTTCATTAAAAGTTGTCGATTTTGATGAAAATTTAAGATTTTCACGAACTCTATCAAAAACAACTATCGTATCGTGTACAGAAAAACCTAACACAGTTAAAACAGCTGTTATAAATAGAGCATCAATATGAACATTACAAAATATACCAAGAAAAGCAAAAACGCCAAGTACAAAAATAACGTCATGCACTAATGTAAATATTGCAATTAATGCATATTCAATATGAAATCTTAAAGATAAATAAGCACAAATACCAAGTATAGCCAATAATACAGCAATACAAGAATTTTTCATTAGTTCACTCCCCAAAGTAGGACCAACAGAACTAACTTGTACAAGTTCTGCATTAGGATATAAAGTTTTCACAGTATCAGAAACAATCATAGTTTTTGAGCTGTCTTTATCGCCATCAAAAGCAGTTTTAACAGAAATAAAATCACTTGTTTTACCTTGAGTATCAGAAGTAGAAGAAGCAGCAGATAAAACTTGAATTACAGGATTTTCAATACCTGCATCAGTCAATTTTGTTCTAATATTTGCAATATCCTGATTGTTTAATTTTTTATCAACAGAATATTGAATAATCGTACCACCGGTAAAATCAATCCCAACTAAAAGAGGACTTCCCGTTTTAACGGTTAAGTACCCCATTGCACCTATTGATGGTATAAGCAAAAGCAATGAAATAATCATGTATATCCATCTGTATTTTACAATATCTATTATATTTTTGCATTTGAAAACATTGTTTTCTCCTTACTTAATCCAAAATACCAAACTTAGCATTTTCACGTTTTGTTTCATCAGTCTCATAAGCAGAATTAATATCTTCTGCACGAAGACCAAACCAGCCAGGGTGTTTCAATTGACCTGTGCCAAACAACAAATGCATAAAGTTTTTGGTAACAGTAATAGCACTAAACATACTTACGATTGTACCAATAGCCAATGTTAAAGCAAAACCTTTAACTACGTTAGTACCCAGTATATATAAAATTGTACAAGTAATGATAGTAGACATATTAGAGTCAAAAATACTTGTAAAAGCTCTGTCAAATCCAAGATTAATAGCTGTAAATAGGGTTCTTCCGGCTCTTAATTCTTCTTTTGTTCTTTCAAATATAAGAATGTTTGCATCAACAGCCATACCAATACTTAAAATAAATCCTGCAATACCGGCAAGAGTCAAAGTAACCGGAATAATCTTAAATATTGAGAAAACTATCAAAGAATAAATAACGAGAGCGATATCAGCAATAATTCCTGGAATACGGTAATAAGCAATCATAAAAATCATAACAAAAGAAAGTCCGACAAGACCAGCAACCTTGCTATTAGCAATACTATCAGCTCCTAAAGTAGGACCAACAGTATTTTCTTCAATAATTTTAGCAGGCACAGGTAACGCACCGGCATTTAACAAATCAACCATATTTTTAGCCTGATCATATTCAAAGCCACCTTGACCACCGGATATTTGAGCATGACCACCTATTATAGCTTCTTGAATAACAGGAGCAGATTGCAACTCTCCGTTAAAGAATATAGCCATAGGCTGACCTATTAATTCTTGAGTTAATTTGGCGAATTTTTTTGTACCAACATCATTAAATTCTAAGCTTACAACCCATTCACCATTTTGAGAATTAGTGGAAACAAGAGCTTTTCCCAAATCTTTACCGGTTAAACCTGTAGATAACCAGCCTTCAGAGCCATCGAAGTTAGTAACAGGTCTTTTAAATTCTAATTCAGCAGTTTCTCCCAAGAATTCTTTTGCCTTTTGTGGATCAGAAACATCCGGAATTTCTATAATTAATCTTTTATCGCCTTGTTTTTGCACAACAGTTTCAGCAACACCCATTGCATTGATTCTATTTTCTATAGCAAATTTCAAACTATCCATATGTTCAGGTGTAATTTTTGCAATGGTATTAGTCGTTTGAGCTTCAAGAACAAGTCTGGAACCTCCCACCAAGTCAAGTCCTAATTTAGTAGGTTTTTTAATGATAACAAAAATACAACCTATAACAAGTAAGACAATTGCCCAAAATAAAAGTTTTTTATTTTTCATTTTTATCCCCTGTATAAATATATATTTTACCTATTTACGATTATTTTACTTCAAACATATATGTTTGCAAAATATTTACATAACAATATTTATCAAAATACAAATTTATACATACTCAATTAGTACAATAATCTTATTTGCTACATTAAGGACAAAAAAAAGACCCTTTCGGGTCAAAAGAGATTTTAGAGAGAGAGAGTTATAGAGATTGGCTTTCGCCATTGTTTAAAACTTTGTTAAAATAAGATCTGCGTAAAATATAATCTTATTAATTATTACTCATTACCAACTTAAACGTGGCTAACTTTTTTATTGACAACATCTTGTGTTCATATTTTTGACTGTGGGCTATATTCATAATTCTAATTATACGCTCTATTTCCTGCTTGTTTTTCCAGGAGGATAAATCATATACATTTTTCTCAGGATCGGCTATTACACCCATAGTTGCCAATAATTGCGTTTCGTTCATTTTAATAATCCTATTTATGTTCTTCCTTTGCAAATTAATATTGAAAATATTCAATTTAATTTGTTTTATACAAAGTCATTTTTATTTATTCATAAACTTAACAATAATGCTGTTAAACTTATCTTGATAAAATCTTACT
>JAFQYI010000028.1 GCA_017406505.1 bacterium | reverse complement strand
GCTAGTTACTGATAATGATTTTGATTATCATTGTTTGATTTAAGTTTTTCAATCGCTTCATGAATTGTCATTTTAGAATTTTTTAGAAATTCCATAAGATAGTCTTTCTCGCTATCCTCGATTTTCTTTTTAACTTCTTTAAGTTCTTGATTGATGTTATCTCTTTTTTTAATTAGAGCTTTTTGTTGCTTAATTAATGCTTCTTTTCTTTCTTGTAAGGTTTGGTTATTCATTTTAAAATCTCCTTTATTTTCTCTTTTTGAGTACCTGCATATCTTTTATTTTTGTGAATGAAAGTAGGTACAGTATGAATTGAGTACTCATCAATATAGTGTCTGTTATTGATTGGTTTAAGATTGATAAACTGTATATCTTGTTTGATTAGGTTGTGTAGATAAATTTGTTTAAATATCTTTTTACAGTCCGGACAGTCATCACGATAGAATAATTGTATTTTGTCTTTATCTATGCTTTTTATAGGCACTTGACTATGTTCGGTGCGATAAAAATTTAAACCAAGTAACAGAAAGCCTGTGAGGGCTATCACTATTGAACCTTTAATTATTTTTTGTATCAAGTTTAGTTAATTCTCCTAACACATGGAAATCAACAAAGATATTTTTTTTCTTATCAAAAGTACCAACATATTGCCAACTTGCTTCGGTAGGGTAAGTATCAATTACCATTTCTTGGTCTACAACAACAAGCACTTTCTGTAAATTATCTTTGGTGGGTTGAATATATATATCCGGACTTCCTTTAATTTTTGATACAGAACTTACACTTGCTTTATAATCTTTAGCAACTTTTTTTATGTTTTGTTCTAAGGCTTCTTCCGTCATATATTTTCCGGCTTCATCTCGTTGTTCTTTAACAGTAACGTGTTTTGTATCATATACCAAGAAAGCATTTAAAATGCCTTTTGTTGATTTTTCTATTTGTTCATCTACTTTGCCTTGACCTGCTTTTTGTGCTTCTTCATTTTGCTTTTTAATTTTTTGATTTTCAGCAGATAATTTAGAGATACTGTTATTTTTTTCGTTCAATTTCATGTTCGCACTAATGCTTGTTGCAAACAGAGCTACTACTGCAATAAGCAATGCTACTCCGAAAATACCACTTAATATTTTAAAAAATTTATTTTCCATGCTGTGCCTTTCCTTGAATAAATAGAATTTGAGATACTGTTTCTTTACTTAAAACTCGCCAACTACGTGTACCAGTTCCTGCTTTTACTACATTTGTTTCACTTACAAGAATAGAACCGTCAGGGTTAATATATTCAACTACTGCTATATGACCGGCTACTGGGTCAGAACCTGCTACTCCTGCCGGTACACTAGCCCCCCAACCAATTTGTGGTTTTCCTTTTTCTACTTTATAGCCTTTAGCTTTAGCACTTGCTCCCCAATTACCGCCATTTCCGCTGTCGCCACTAAACCATTCAATCGGCATTCCAATTTGAGCAAGACGATTATAAACTCCCCAAGTACATTGCCCAAAAGGATAATTATTACCTGAATAGTTTTTGTCGTCAGGCATTGGTAAAGTGAGTTTTCCAATATACTCTTTAGGCAAATCTAAAACAGGTGCTCCATTTTTACCGTTAGATGTGTTAGGGTCTACCACACAACCATTATCATCAGCATTTACTTCGTTTGTATTCTTGCTATCATTTTTATGTGGGTCATTGTTTGGTATTACATTAGGTATAATATGGTTTGCTTGATATGGTGTTTTTCCATATTTTTTAATGGCTTCATCATCAATAAACTTATAATTTTGACCTAACGTATTATAAGCACTTAAAAGCGAGCTTAAATATTTAGGGTCTGTTGCCCAACCTCCCATATAAATTGCTGTTAAGGTTGCTTGTGGGTTTGTGTTATTGATTGCTCCTTTATACAAAGTTTGATGTGCCATAAACTCTGCTTTACCAACTATGCCTGCGTTATAATCCTTAAACCAAGTGTAAGCTCCTCCTGTATTATCGCCTACGCTTGTTCCTTTTTTCGTTCCTGTTATATCAATACTATCTTTGCCATACGTGGCAATTGTTATTGGAAAATCAGAAAGTTTACTTGTTTTAACTCCCCCCATATTGTGTGCTTTCCAAAAGGAAGTACCACTAGGGTTTGTAAAATTAAAACCATTTTCTACCATTGATTGAGCTATACTTGCGGACGGTAGAAAGCCTCCTGCTTTCCATGATTGAATATAGGCTTCTTTATGACTTTTAATGAAATCATCAATGCTTTTTGCCGGCTTTCCAACCTCTTCGTGTTGTGGGTCAACTGGTTTTACGCAATTATCATTTTGTCCGGTAAACACACAAACGACCATGACAATTACAATAACAAGCACTCCGACAATTAGAAAAGGAAAAGAGATAATACCTGATACGGTTGTTGCTACTGCTCCAACAACTGCCTTGCTTGCCATTGCTACATTTTTTGCTACTTTTACAGCTTCAAAGGCTATCTTTTGACTTGCTTTTTTTTCAACTCTATTCAAGTTCCTTTTTAAGAACTTTTGGTTAGGGTCTGTTTTTCTTAAATATCTTGAAAGAGTTCTACTATTACCAAAATATTTAGTTTGGAGTAGTTTTTTAGAAATAGCTCTATTAGTTTTAACAGCGACTTTCTTTCGAGTAGTATTTACTGTCTTTTTAGTATACCCAACTGCCTTTTCATCTGCACTACTATTATCTTTTTCGTTTATTTCTGAAAAACCAACAACATAAGGGTTGCTTATCTGTTTAGCTTTATTGGCAACTCTTGTGATTTTTTTTATTTTTCTAAACTTTGTTCTTTTAATAGGTTTTATGTTAAATTTAAACTCTTTTAAAGGTTTTGTAGTTTTAAATTTGATAGCTTTCGTGCTTGATTTTTTTAAGATAATCTTATTCTTAATCTCTTTGCGATTGAGTACCTTATTTAATTCTCTTTTTAATCTATCTCCATTCTTAAAAATATACTTTCCTGCCATAAAGCACCTCGTTAGTCCGTTTGCATAATCTTATATAGTTCTGTGCTACTAGGAATTGTGTTTTCAAAAGGCACAATCGCATTACCTGCAATAATTAGACCACTACCCTTTTTAGGTGTTTTTAGGTATTGTTCTTGTTGTTCTGTAATGTTGTAGTGCTGTTTTATTATTTCAATTGCAAATTTTTTCTGTTTCAAGAGAACTAAAAACTCTGAATTGAAAAACATTGACCGCCCTTCCGGTGTTTCTAGGACGGTATCAATAAACTGTGTAATACCAGTAGGGTTTCCGCCATATTTACGTATTCTTGACCAAATATCTTTGAATTTTTCACGACTTATTTCACTTGATTTTCCGGATAGTAAAACTTGAATTTCATCAAAATAAACCCACGTTGTTATCCCTTTTGCGTTGTTCTTAACCACACGCTGCCAAATGTTTTCTTCTAGTGCCATAAAGCCAAAAGGTTTAAATTTAGTTGTCAATTGACTAATGTCATATACGATAAATCTTGAATTTAAATCAACATTGGTTTCTTTTGAAAAAATATCCATTGAACCAGTGATATACATTTTAATTTTTTGAGTTAAATCTAAGGCTTCTTCATTGTTAAAGGTTTTAGTTTCTAGCACCTCGTACCATTCTAAAAGCGTTGGTTTTTCATGTTTTTGGTAAGTTTCTATTGTTACTTCATCAATAATACTTTCTTGTATTTCTGATACTGTTTCAAAAAGTGATGAAAATAAACTGACAAGAAAACTTGATTTTAAACCTACTGGGTCATCTCCGTCTTTTAAATCTTCTTTTTTTGGTAAATCTAAAATATTGATATGATGTTTAGTATTTGGTGCTATTTTAATGAGTTGTCCGTCCAATTTTTCAGGTAAATCATTGTATTCATCATCAGGAGATAACACTATTACTTCATCTTTAGGGTTTTTTAAGAGAGTAGTAACAATTTCATTTTTAGCTGTCATAGACTTACCAGAGCCGGAAACGCCAGTTATAAGCCCATTGGAATTGTCCATACTTTCATCTCGTCTATCAATTGAAATAATGTTATGAGAGAATAAGTTGATACCATAGAATTTACCTTTTTTGTGGTTAATATCAACTGTTGTGAAAGGCGAATTGACAGATAAGTTAGGTGTTATCAAATCACGTTGAAAAGTCTTTTCACAGTCTGTATAGTTCTTTCCAATAGGTAACACAGAATTTAAGGCTTCTTCTTGTAGATAATCTAAAGTTTCAAAATTTGCACCATATTTTTCTCCAAGTGCTTTAATAATTCTTGAGTTTTCAGTTCTTTCTTCTTTAGTTTTTCCTGTTATATAGACTAAAAAGATAGATGAAAACTGCTTATCTCCTGTTTCACGAACTAAATTGATAACCTCATTTAAATCTTCTTGTGTTTCTTTTGCTGTTCGTCCGATAAAATCAGGCGAATAACCGTCTTTAATTGCAATTTTTTGTTGTTTAATAACTTCACTCTCAATACTTGTTGCTTGCATTCTTAAACGTTTACTCGTTTCAATAATTGAGTAAGGGTCAGCTTGTATTGTAATCACTAATTCTTGCCCACACATGCTTAAATCTTTAAAAAGTCCATCCGATAATTCCATTGGAAACTCCTTTAAATAAAGCACCTGATTAAATCGTTCGCCAACTTCCACACCTGATTGACTAAATTTCAGAGATTGAGGGGCGATTAAATCTTTTGTCGTTAGACAAGATTTTTTTATATCGTCAAAATTTCCATATAAAGGCTTGTCATAGTTTAAAATTTTGTTGAATAAAGATAATCTCTCTAAACCTGTTTGTTGCTTAATAGGCACTTCGATAGGAGCTAGTGAGCTTGCTAGTAACGTTTCAGTATTCTTTAATTTACTTAACGCTTTTTTCTTATTTTCGGCTTTTGTTGAAATAGTAATGTAGCGGTCTATTTGATAATTGTTATAGCCATTTTGATAATTTTCGAGTATTAAATGGTTTAATTCTTCTCTTAAATAATCGTAATCATCTCCTTGTAATTCAAATTCATTTTTTTGTTGATATTCTTTACTATGAACTTTTGATACTAATATTGTTAATTGAAAATGTTCCTCGTCAGAAATAGTGTTTATCATTGAATTGTATTTTTCAAAAATAGTCTGTTTCGTTTCAATTGTCGCAGTTGCATAGTTAGTTGAACCTAGCTCATAGGTCATAGAATAGTTATCATCAACAATATTCATCAACCCATTTTCAAAAAGAGAAGTGTATTTTAACGTATTTTGACTAGAAGTTTTTTTAGCTCGATTAGCATTAGTTTTCAAACGTTTCAATTTTAACTTTTCATGCTTAGATAAAGGGGTCTGTTTCTTTGACTTTTTTTGATTGAATAAATTCTTTATGCTCATATTTTAATACCCTTTCTGTTTGATATGTCCTTACTTTAGGTGTAGTTATATATTTCCATTTTAATTTAAAATATTTGTCGCCTGTCAAGCCCTTTAATTTAAATAGTGTCATAAACAACCCAACAAACAATAACAGCAAGATAGGTATGTTATATAAAACCTCATTGATATGTAGCATGAAAGAATTTAACATCAATAGACAGGTAGCTAAAATTATCATCAATAATGCTAAAAATTGTCTGAATGTCATGCCACAAACTTTTGCATGTATTTTTGAACCGTCTTTATATACTCGTACATTAAAATTCATTTTTAACCTCCTAAACCAACGACTTCTTTTGCAATTCTTCCTGATTGAAAGACTAGAACCGCAACAACAATTGGTTTAATAATAGCGACAAGTCCTCCTGCTAGTGTTCCACTACCGTTTGGAGCTGAAAAATAATTAGATATTCCTAAAATGATTAAAATAACAAAGCCTTGCAAACATACCGCACAATATTGTTTTAAAAAGCTGATACCGATAGAGCGATATTCCCTTGAAGCGAAAGATGAAAAGGCTATAGGGGCTAGTATTGTATAGATGTACATTTGCAAAGTCCTCATTACTATAACCACTAAGACAATGATACTAGCTACCGTTCCTGCTAAATACTCAATTACCCAAGCCATAATTTTTCCTAAACCGTCCCAAATTGACGGTGCTGACGGACTTGACGGAGAAATTACATTATACGTTCCTAAATCTTTAATTAAAGAAATAGCACCTGCACTAATTGAATTAATAAAAGGAAAAATTAAATGAACGCTTGCGACCATAGCACCTGCTAAACAAGCGGTAACTCCTGCTTGTAGCATTGTGATAGGTACTACTGTTCCCTCATTATTTCTATTCGCTTCTTCAAAAATTTTTGCTATTTCAAAAATCAGGAAAAATATGATTAAATATGTTCCTACTTTAACAGTTGAACTAGAAAGTACATCAGTTACATATTTCCAAGCATTAGTGTTAAAATCGGCTTCTTGTCCTCCTAAAACTTTAAATAAGTCCATAAAATGAACCTCCTAATTTCTTTTGCTAATTATTAAAACAAAACATAACTATGGCAACAACAACTAACAAAATGATGATACTTACTAAAATCGGTGCTAAAAGTGATTTAAACACAAATAACATCAATATTAAATTCAAAATACCAGTAATTAAAGCTACCGAAATGTTTCCTTGTTTGAATAAAACAACAACAACACCAATAAGCAAAGCTAATAATACTAGTCCGCCAAACAGATACCCCATAATAGACGAATTTTGTTCCGAAAAAACGATTTTAAAGGCTCTTACAACCGCTCCGTCCGATGATAAATAGTATTCTTTCAGCTTTTCATTTAACTTATCCAAGTGTCCTAAATAATAAAACCATGCAATAACTAGAACAATTTCTCCAATCAGGACACCCTTTGCTTCTGATATGTCTTCTATCAAGTTTTCCATATTTTTTGCCTTTCTTTTTTGTCTATCTGTATTAAAAAAATAGCTTTTTATCCGCTCTAAAAATAAATTTTTAGACCCGAAAGCTATTTTTTTAATATTAAGCTGTCGGAGGTGCTGAAAGTAAATTAACTAGTAATGTTGCTCCACCAAGTAACAAGCCACCAATAATTAGCATAATTCCTCTTGTACGTTGTCCTCCATTACTTTCTGCCATACTTTCGGCAATTTGAACAATTCCAACAATGATTAAACCGATTGAGCCTGCACCAAAGAACCAAATCAATAACTTCTTAATTCCGTCAAGGGCGGGGTTTTCTGCTAAAAATACTAGTGTGTTAGAGTGAGCTTGTACTAAATTTTCAAGTTTATTCATAATTATTTTCTCCTTTAGTCATTAAATTGGCTATAAATATTTTCTACATATTCATCATCTTTTAAAGTTTCTTCTTCAACTACATTTACAATTTTTTTCTTGTGTACTGGCTTGAAATCAAACCAATTTTCATCATTTGGACTTCTGCCCCATTCACTTGAACGTTTGTGTCCGTTAAACTTAAATTTTTTACCTTTGTACATTGGCATTGATGATATTGAAATCAAGCATTCATCACGTGGCAAGCGATTAACTTCATCTTTAGTGATTAAATCTCTTCCTAAAACATCATGATTGATTGAATATGAGCCTTGACCTCCTCTATTCTCTGTTTGTTTTCTCATATCTATTGTTTCTTTTCCGGCTCTCTCTGAAAAGAATTTTTCCGTTTCCGGCTCCGTAGAACCGGATAAATACATGATAGTATCACAGTTACCAACAAAACTTTGCCAGTCGTCTTTATATAACGCTCTAAGCTGATTAAGGTTTTGTAGAATGATATTTACACTCATTTCTCTTGAACGAAAAACAGCTAAGGCTTCTTTGATGTTCGGTATTTTACCTAAGTTTGCGAACTCATCTAGTATAAATCGAACGTGCAAGTATTCATTTTTAGGTGGGATATTATCAATTTTATATTCTAGTGTTCTAAAAGCTAAAACAAATATCATGGTCGTTAAGAAATTAAAGGTTGTATCCATGTCAGGGATAGGTAGATAAACAATAGTTTTTTTATCTATCCAACTGTCAATGTCTAGCTCATCATCATCAAGAACTTCTCGAATATCTTTTAAATCAAACATTGAAAATCTAGCGGTTGCAATTGCTAAAACACTACTTCTTGTTTTACCTTTATAGTTTTTGAAACTATTAAATTGTGTAACAGCGTAATTATCTGAACCAAAATCTTCTTCAAATTCTTCAAATGCCAGTTCTAAGGGAGAGGGTGTTTCTTCATCTGTTCTATTTAATAATCTGATTAAATCTGAAACTTCATATAATTTTGGTAACTCTATTTCTTTGTCAGGGTTTCTTTCTACTTCATCTTTATAATTGTAATAAAGCATTGAAAATAAAGAACTCAACAATAATTCTTCTGACTTATCCCAAAAAGGTTCGCCTTTCTTACTATTCTCGCCATTAGTTGCGTCTATAATACATTGAATAACACGCTTTAGAGTAACTTCATCTCGAATATACTTAAAGGGGTTAAATTTGTTTGAATTGGAAAAGTCATTTACGTTAAAACATTTAATGGTATATCCGTGTTCTGCCATCATTTTTCCTGTTTCATGTAGTAACTTCCCTTTAGGGTCAGTAACAACATAAGAAGAATGTAATTGAGATAGGTTAGGTTTGACAAACATTTCTGTCTTACCTGCACCTGCTCCGGCAATTAACAAGATGTTTTTATTACGTTGATATTTAAAAGGCATTGAATGAGTAGGTAAACTCATTTTTATATCTTTAGAAAGAATGATATTCATATCTTCTTCCGGTGGTGTTTCGCCTTTTTTTACTTTAGGTGGTTTTGCTTGAAAAGGTTTCAATTGACCTTTAGTTGCCCAAGTTGCCGAACCATATTCCTTACCTTGTCTATATTTACCTGTACCCAAGCTAAGAATTAGTATTAAACCTCCAATAAATAAACCCAGTAAGAATAGTAATAAAGGATAGGTTTGAATACTGAAAAATAAATAAGGAGAACTTGTTACTTTTTCTAAACAATTTATAAGTTTGTAAATTCCGTCAGATTTTTCTAAAAGGAAATAGTAAGTAAAATGATTGAAAAATACACCTATGAAAATTGCCAAGATTGATAAAAGTATTATTTTTGTTTTTTTAACCATATCATTTACCGAACTTACATTTCTAAGTCCATTCCTTTCCCTTTACTTACTGCTTTATTAACTCCTTTAGCTTTTAACAATTGTTGTTCTTTTGCTTTAGCATTAGCGATACGTTCCTGCATCGTTTTTGATTTTCTAGGTTCTTTTGTCAAGACATGCTCTTTTTTGATGTATTTTTTAGGGTTTTCTTGCATATCGTGCATAATTTTTTCCGTTGTGGCTAAAATCATGTTTTTATCTTTAGCATGGAAAAGGAGTTCTGTTTTACCGTCAGGTAATTCTCGTGTTTTAAAATCCACTCCATTTTGTTTATATTCTTTTTCTAATGCTTTGATAGCCTCTTTATTCTCTGATAGATTTTCATTTAAAACTTCACTTGCATTAAATATTGGTTTATTCAAATGTTTTATGCGACCATTCAAGACTTTAGAAACTCCTTTATATCCATTAGTTATAGTGAACCGACCAATACCAAGAACTACTCTAACTGCTTCTTCATCATTCATTTTTCATCTCCTACTTTCCGCTTGTTTCTTTAATATCTGATAATACTAAAATTCCATAAATTGAAATAAATTCTAAAATTACAATTATGGAAATTGGTAACAAATACCAATTTGCGAAAACTTCCCAAGTCATACCACTATTAAAGAGATGTGGTATTGGTTGCGGATATTCATTAGGTGTAAAATAACTCCACTTGAT
>JAFQYI010000002.1 GCA_017406505.1 bacterium | reverse complement strand
TTTCATCTCAATCAGGTGCTATAAGACATGGTATAGCTAGAGCATTGCTCGAATACAATGAAGAATTACGTACTGTATTGAAATCTGAAGGGCTACTGACTCGTGATGCTCGTGAAAAAGAACGTAAAAAATACGGTAGAAAAAGAGCAAGAAAAAGATTCCAATTCTCAAAACGTTAATTTTCATTTATTTAAGTACAAATTCAATATTAAAAACCTCTTGAAAACAAGAGGTTTTTTACATATATTATGTAAAAATAACGACAAATATAAAAAAACGTTGTATAATCAAAATATAAACAAATTATTGAATATTGGAGTTAATATGAAAAAAGATATTGATTGGAAAAATTTAGGATTTGGATATATACAAACTGATTATAGATTTATTTCTAATTATAAGAATGGAAAATGGGAAAATGGTGAACTTTCAAAAGATGCAACAGTGACTATAAGTGAATGTGCTGGAGTATTACAATATGCACAAACTTGTTTTGAGGGTTTAAAAGCATATACAACAGTTGATAATAAAGTAGTGTGCTTTAGACCGGATTTAAATGCAGATAGAATGATACAATCATGTGAACGTTTAGAAATGCCAATATTCCCCAAAGATAATTTTATAGATGCTGTTAAAGATACTATAAAAGCAAATATAGATTATGTTCCTCCATACGGAACAGGTGCAACATTGTATATAAGACCATATATGTTTGGAAGTAACCCTGTTATAGGTGTAAAACCAGCTACTGAATATCAATTTAGAATTCTTACAACTCCTGTTGGACCTTATTTTAAAGGTACAACAAAAGCTATAACTTTAAGAGTCCCTGATTTTGATAGAGCTGCACCACTCGGCACAGGACATGTAAAAGCAGGATTAAATTATGCAATGAGCTTGCATGCAATTGTTGATGCACATAATCAAGGATATGATGAAAATTTATATTTAGATTCTGCTACAAGAACAAAAATTGAAGAAACTGGTGGAGCAAATATTATTTTTATTACACAAGACAATAAAGTTGTAACGCCAAAATCAAAATCGATTTTGCCATCAATTACCAGACGTTCATTAATGTTTGTTGCAGAAAAATATTTAAATTTAGAAGTAGAAGAAAGAGAAATTTTATATACTGAGATAAAAGATTTTAAAGAATGTGCATTATGTGGTACAGCAGCAGTTCTCTCACCAGTTGGAAAAATTGTAAATCATGGAGACGAAGTATCTTATAATTATGCAAATGGAATAGGAGAAATAACAGCACAACTATATAATACTTTGACTGGAATACAAATGGGTAGAATTGAAGCTCCAGATGGTTGGATTTATGAAATTTTATAAATATATTTAATAAATTAAGAGGAATATGATGTTTAACCTTCCTATTCCTCTTTATATTTTATTGGATTAGGAACAAATATTTATTTATCGATTTTAGTATAAAATGTATTATCGAATTTTCCCATTTCAAATTTTCCATTGCTTAATTCTTCATTAATTTTTCTAAAATTATATTCATATAATTTTATCTCATCTTGAATAAAGCTAGGTGCTTCATTAAGTTCAATTTTAATTTGTTTCATATTATCTTGATAATTGTAATTATAATTCTTACTGTTAATATAGCTTTCCAAAATATCTTTGTTTTTTTTTATATAATCTTCAATATGTTTTTTTTCTTTTAACATTTGTTTATCAAAATCTTTTTCATTAAGTTTTATATATAAATTATCGTAATCAGAAAAATTATCATGCAAAACTTTAAATATTAATAGACCATATACATGGTTTGGATGCGAAAATTCTGCAAAAATAAAATTATTCTTATATTTAACTGAAGTATATTTATTTATAATATTAAAATCAAACACATGATTACCTAAGTTTTCAACACACAATTTTTTTACATACTTCCATTTTTCATAAATATCAAAATCTAAATAGGTAATTGATTGTAAAATCGCATGATTAGGGGTGAATATTATATAACAATTAATATTATTATTTTTTAATAATTGAAAAATTTTTTTTAAATAAAAAATATTATCTTTATAATCATTTATGAAAGTATTCTTTGTGGCAGTATTTTTACCATTTTCTATAAATAAAGTAGGATATTTATTTACAAAAAATAAATTCTCATTACAAGCTTTTTCGTGTAAAAAATGCGTATTTTTATATTTATTTATATTGAAATTATTTTCATAAAGTTTTTTTATACTTAATTTTGTTGTATTTATTGAAAACAACAGGAAATATATTTCATCAAAATTATAATTAATATTTTTCATTTCTTTCATATTGTCATCAGCATTACCTTTTATGAAAGAATTCGTAGATAGAAATAAGTAAACATTTTTAGTTTCTGGATGTAGTTTTATATAATTTTTTAAAACAATATATTGAATTTTTATATTTGAATATGGAATGCTAATTCTATTAAAATACATGTTATAAAAAAATCTTTCAGGATTAAATAGAGTTTCAGTATCAGAAGCACCTATAAATAAAGTATCTTTTTTTTGATTTTTATATGCTTTTAACATTATATACATATACTTATAAGGAATAGAAAAACAATCCATACCAAACTGTTTTGAAAAAACGTTATAATAATCAGCAATATAATTCAATAAAGAGATGCCTAAAAAGAAAAATATTACTAATAGACTAAAAAATAATATATGTAATTTATGACGCATTAACACCTAATTATTTGTTCCTGTTAGTATATATTTTATAATAACATATAAATTTTTTTTATAGTCAATACAATTAAGGTTTATTGAAATAAACATAATTAATTTTCAAGATTTGTATAGAATCGATTATTGAATTTTCCTATTTCAAATTTTCCATCTTTTATATTTTCGTTTATTTTTTGAAAATTATATTCGTATAATTTTAATTCGTTTTGAATATAATTTGGGGCATTATTAAGTGGAATATTAAATCTTTGCATAATATCTTCTGATTTATATGTATTATAATTCTGCCAGTTTATATTTCTTTCTAAAAATTCATTGTTATTTTTAATATAATTTTCAATAAGGTTTTTTTCTTTTAACATTTGTTTATCAAAATCTTTTTCATTAAGTTTTATAAATAAATTATCATTATCATAAAAATTATCATGTAAAACTTTAAAAATTAATAAACCATATACATGATTAGGATGTGAAAATTCTTCAAAAATAAAATTATTATTAATATTATTATATTCATTTGAAGTATATTTATTTATTATATTGAAATCATAAACATGATTTGAATTTTCAACGCACAATTTTTTCACATAGTTCCATTTTTCATAAATTTCAGAATCAAAATAAACAATAGATTGTAAAATTGCATGATTAGGAGTAAATATTATGTAATTATTCAAATTATTATCATTAAATAATTGAAATATTTTTTTTAAATATAAAATATTATCATCATAATCATTTACAAATGTAATTTTGTTATCAGTATTTTTACCATCTTTTTGAAATAAATTAGGATATTTGTTTATAAAAAACGAATTATAATTATATGCTTTTTTAGGTAAAAAATATTCAGTTTTATCATGTTTTAAAAGTTTTAAATTTTTATAAAAAAAATTATATAAGTTATAATCATTTTCATAAAGTTTTTTTATACTTAATTTTGTTGTATTTATTGAAAACAATAGGAAATATATTTCATTAAAATTATAATTAATATTTTCTATTTCCTTTATATTATCATCTATATTTCCAGGAATAAAAGAATATGGAGATAAAAAAAAGTATATATTTTTAGTTTCAGGATGTAATTTTATATAATCTTTTAAAATAATATACTGAATTTTTATATTTGAATATGGAATACTGATTCTATTGAAATATATATTATAAAATGTATTTTCATAACCAAAAAGAGATTCTGTATCAGAAGCACCTATAAACAAAGTATCTTTTTTTTGATCTTTATATGCTTTTAGCATAATATTCATATGCTTAGTGGGTATATAAAAAAAATTCATACCATCTTTTTTAAAAAAAATATTATAGTAATCAGCAATAAAATTCAATAAAGCAATGCTTAATAAGAAAAAAATTACTGTTAGACTAAAAAATAATATATGTAATTTATGTCGCATTTAAACCTTATTATATTATTACCTATAAAAAATTATAATATAACTCAACGATATTGTATATAGTTTAAACAAACACTTGAAATTTAGTTATATCCACACTAAAATATAACAAAAAAGGCGTGTTATTATGGATTTAAATTTTAATCAATTAGCTAAAGATTGTCTTATTAATACTACTGACAATGTTAATGAATCATTTCCTTTAATTGATAATCTTGAAAAGAATTTAAATCAAGATGATTTTATCAACGTTATTAATTATTTTTTTCAAATATCAAACAATTCAGATATTTTGAATTATATTATAAAAAAAATGAATAAATATAAGTCTAAAACAAGCGTTCCTATTCTTATTGATTTTATTTTATTAAAAGATAAATATCATGAGTTGATTAGTGATATAGATGTTCAAACTTCAATGAGGGTTGGTGCTGTTAAGGTTTTAGCTAATATAAAAGATAATTCTGCTGTAAATCCATTATTACATTGTTTAAATAATAAAAATGAAAATTATAAACTTAGATTGAGTTGTGCTGAAGCTTTGGGTAAAATAGGTGATAAATATGCTGTTACTCCTTTAACAGATGTTTTAAAAGATGATAATGAACATTCTGTTTATCTTAAAGAATCTGCTGCCTTTGCTCTTGGTATGATTGGCGATAAAAATGCTGTTGATACATTAGTTAATATCTTAGAAACTCAAAAAGGTATTATCGATAAATTTACTTTCTTAAAAGAACGTGCAATTGAAGCCCTTTCT
>JAFQYI010000027.1 GCA_017406505.1 bacterium | reverse complement strand
TGTTTCTTGTGGTTTGGACTTTGCACAGGGTTGGTCTGATTTATTCGTTTTCTCAACAGGCGAAGAAATGTTCAGTATTCAAATCGGTGCAAATCCCGAAATCGTTGATATGAATAACCTCGTTGATAAAGAAAACAGAACTGTCAAAGGTCTTGGACTTATAAACTATGATAGCAGATTATGGGTTTTCAAAGGTAATATTCTTTGGTACTCCGTTCAAGAAAACATTTATGATTTTCATACTTCGGATTATGAAGTCAAAACTTCTTCGGGGTTTAATGAATACATAAAGAATATAACGGCAATAACTCCTTATTTGGGAAGTTTGGCTATATTCTTCAAAGACAGTTCAATTCTTTTATCGGGTGAATATCCTTATTCCCAAACTGATGAAAGTCCGGGTGGTTGTGCAAGTTATAATTCTCTTGTCTTTCACGGTACGGAACTTTATTTCTAAGAATAAAATGACACCTATTGAATACAGAAATTTCTTACTCGCTTCTTAATTTGTACACTATATGGGGTACACATCAAATCCAGCCGATTAAATAATTTTGTAGGGTGGACCCTTAGTCCATCATAATTTTCGGTAGACTAAAGTCTACCCTACTGACTGTGAGTAATTTTGTACCATAGCAAAAACGACAGATAACAGGGCAGCACTCCCCCAAACGTCAACAAAAACATCATAAAACAATCTTTTATATGATAAATATAATCAAAATTATTAGAGTGCCCCTGTCAATAAAAATACAGAAAGTAGATACACAATAATATCAAAAATTAAAACAGAGAATAATATTTTGATTAAAAATTTTTTATCTGTTGCAAATTTTTTCAAAAAATCTTTTATATTACTCAAAAAATTAATTTTGTATAAAATTGGAAATATCAATATTTTAAATAATATTGAAAAAATCAAAATACCGAATATAAACGAATACGACAAAACATTATCCGAAAAATTTTCCATGTGGTAGTATTTTTCGATAATTTCTGCCATTTTACATAATGGAAAAACTATGATAAATACGATTATTAAACCATTTAATAAAAAAGAGCTAAGATTTATATTTAATATTGTGAAAAAAGTGTATTCAATTCTTTTCTTAATCATTTTGTTATTATATTAATTTACTAAACAAAAGTATTTTGCCGATTTTGGTAATATTTTAATAAATCAATATAATTTTTCAACAGGTATTTTGAGAATAATTATTGAATAATATGGTTTTAACAGACCGTTTTTCTGCAATTCCGCACCGACTTGATTAGCTAAATCTGTTTTTCTCGGGTCAAAGTTATAGAAATCTTCTACTCTGCAATATAAATATTTTCTGTTTCCCAAAATTTTTTGGTAAGTCTTTATATATTCATGCGTGCTGTGCTTTTTAGAGTTGAACCACCAGTAAACTTCTTATTATAAAACAAAAATTATGTCAATAATTAGTTTGCAACAATATTGTATACTATTGCAAAATCTAGCCAAAATTCTAATTAAATTCATCAGGCAAATTGTCTAAAAATAATGGCAATTTTTTATCCTTTTCTTTATTATTTTTATTATCAATTTCTTTTTCTGGTGTTATCTGTATATTTGTTTTAGTTTCAGTTTCATTTCTTGTTCTGTTATAATCTTTTGCTAATGGAGCTTTTTCTTCAGATACAATCCATTTAAAACTTTTTACAGCTTTTATACTATCAGGTAACCCTTGTATAACAACCATAAATGGTCTTGATGATATACCTGTATCTGGATTTAGTTGTGGTATTGCATCTAAAATTGATTTCGGAATAGTTGTATTATAATCTTCATAAAATAAATTACCTATTGATGTTTCAGACGATTTGCTCATTATCATTTTGGGCATTGGATTTGCCAATTCACCCAATATACTTTCTACTTTTTGAGAAATTCTTCCATAAATTTTAATGTCTGCAACATCATTTAAAATATTCCATTTGCCCGTAATATAAAGACTCATATTCGGTCCTTCCACAGTTATTGGTTTTAAATAAGCATTTCCTCCTGATATTTCCATTTTACCTTTGGCAATACTATACATTCCTGTATTTTGTGGTTTTACAGCCTTAATAACATTCAAAACAGTTGTTTTTAATAAACTTTGACTTATTAAATTTTGTGCATATAAAAAGTGTTCAAATTGACCTAAAGGTCCCATTATACCATTCATGGCAGTAAATTCAACAAATCCTTTGGCTGTTCTTTGTTGTTGAATTCTTTTTGTTCCTATTGAATTTAATTTTACTTTATAATCTATTAAACCCGATATCTCATCATCTCTACCGGTTAAAGCCTTTATTAAAACTTTCATATCTGCATTTTTTCCGGTAAGTTCACTTTTAGTAGAAGTTTGTAAAAAACTGTATTCTGCATTGCCTGTCAATTGTCCCTTATAAGCCGTCCCTGCTATATGAGACATTTTTAAAATATTATTCGATATAGCTATATCACAGGTTATATTCTCTGCCTGCAATCCACCTGTTAGAAATTGTTTAAATTCTGCTTTTCCAACAGGAATTGTTATTGGCATTTTTATTCCCGGATAAACTGCGTCATTTGCCATATCGGCAAATATTTCATTTATTTCATCTAAATCAATTAAGTCTGATTTTAAAATTAAATCTTTTAGTACAATCGTCTTTGCAAATTTAGAACTTAAATTTCCGGCAATATTAATCTTTGATTTTCCTATCTCAAAATTAGGTATATAAATCTTCATATTATTTTTTTCAAAAACAATATTATTTTCAACACTTTTAATTTTATACTCCGGTATATCTATATTTTTTATATCCAAACTTCCTTGTATTTGAGGCTCATTTATATTTCCGTTCAATATTACATCAGATTGAATTGTGATTTCTGAATTTTTCAACTGTGAAACAGAAAATGTCATAGATTTAGGTATTGATATTTTTATATTTTCTAAAACTGAAGTCTTTACATTTTTTATTCGTCCGTTTAAAATGACAATTTTATCTAAAATACTTTTTTCATTTTTTTTATTTAACGAAAAATCTTTTATCAAAACCTCATTATCTTTGATTGAAATATCTATATTTGTTACCGACGGCTGATTTAAAAGTTCTTTTATTACAATATATGATAAATAATTATCCTTATCAGCATGAATTTCAGATTTTATATTTCCATTTAATCCTTTACCTGAAATTTTTCCATTTGCCTCAATTTCTCCTAATGCTGATGCTTTATAATTTTTAAATTTTTCATACTGTTTGACAACTTCATAAATAGCAGAACTGCTAAATTTTCCATCAAAATTTACATTATAACTAAAATTACTATCTTTTGTATTATCAATATCACCATAAATATTAAAAGAACTTCCACCAAAAGTCAGAGTAGTTTTAGGAATATTAATACTATTTTTCAAAATAGTAAATCTGATTTTTTCAGCCTTGAGTTTATTTAATAATTTCTCCGGTAAAATATTTACTTCAGAAATTTCAAATACTCCATCAAATTCTTTTAAAGAACCATTTATAGTTATTTTTCCATTTTTACAATT
>JAFQYI010000026.1 GCA_017406505.1 bacterium | reverse complement strand
CAATTATTGCATACCCTTTTTCGGAAATAAAAATTTCTAAAGGTATTATAGTATAACCTTCTTTTTTAACTTTTCCCATGATTTTTAAAATCTCTTTACGATTTAAAAGAAGTTTACGTTTTCTTTCAGGTTCTTTGTTGTATCGGTTTCCTTGTTCATAAGGACTAATATGACAACCATATAACCACATTTCACCATCTTCAATTTTTGCAAAACTATCTTTTAAATTAACGGCACCTTTTCTTATTGATTTTATTTCTGTACCAAAAAGCACAATTCCTGCAATATATTTGTCAAATATATGAAAATCGTGAAATGCTTTTCTATTTATACTTATTGTTTTCTTATTCATAATTGGTATTATATCAATAAAAGGAAAATATTCATAGACTACTTATTAAAATTTTTGTATAAATTCAACTGTTTCTTAGGAACTTTATCATAACTATTAACTTTTAAAATGCAATAAAAACCATGTTTTTGAAGAATATCTGACCTATAAAAACAATCTGATGATGTATATTTGTTTTCAGGCTCCTGTAACCATTTAAAATTAGATGTCCTATTACTTAAAAATATACAACTCGCAAAAATATTTTTATCAAAATCATAATATACTTCGTGTTTATCATAATCATCATTATACTTTGTAATTGCGTTTTTATATTTATTTATGTTTTTGATATTTGTATTTCCTTGAACATTCGGAACAACTATATAATCATATTTACTCCAATCAATATCTTTTTCATCTGTTGTTTCCAAAAGTTTAAAAGTTATATGAAGATTATTGTTTTCTAAATGTTTTGTATAATAAATATTTGCACCTTCGGGAGCAAAATATAATACATTGACGGGTATCTTACCTTCGGATTTTATTTTATCCATTATAACATAAGCCTGTGATGGCTTGTCGAAATCAATATTTGCAGATAGTATTTTATTTTTGAATTTTTCTATACTTGGGTTATGGTAAAAAATATACAATAAATATGGTGTAAATCTTCTTTCATAAAAATAATATGAAAAAGTAAAAGAATACATTATTATTACAGCAATAAAAATTTTAAATTTACTATTTTTTTTCAATAAGAAAGCATATATTAAAACAGGAGATGCTAACATTGCATAAATCATAAAAAATCTTATATTATAAATCATATATCCTAAAGAACAAGAAAGAATAATAATATTAATTACAAAAGCAATTGTCAAAATACCAAAAATCAAACTTTTTAGTGAATGTTTTATTCTTTTTACAGCAATATATAACGATGGTAATAAAATCAGGAATCCTAAAACTCCCAATCCATTCATATTTTCAAAATTATTACCAATTTTTAGAAATTCTATATCAGGAATTATATCTATAGTATTGGTTTGTATATTGAATAAAGAAAAAATAATGTTAATAAAAGCAATTTTTATTCTCCAAAGTTGAACACACAAAGGAAATCCTGAAAAATCAATAAATAATGCACAATACCTAAAAAGATTTGCAAAAAAACCTTTTACACCACCATAAAATTTATGCATTTCTGCAGAATGGACAGATGCTATGGGATTTCCAAAATCTATATAATTAAGAATGTAATTATATGATGCGAATAAGATAAAATTTACTATAAAAAATATGCAAAAAAATGATAGGTATTTATAAAAAACTTTTTTATTAAAAACACAAGAAATCACTGTGTAAATCAAAAAGAATGCCGGTATAATTTGAATGGCAGGAGTTTTTGTTCCAATAGCAAGAGCATATAATAGTGATGAAAAAAACAAGTAACGAAGTTTATTATATTTTGCACCAATTGCAAACAAAAACATTGAATCCATTAATAAAGCAGCTATAGTAATATTTGTTTCAGTACCGGTAATAGAAAACTTAACACTTTGCATTGCTGTGAGTGATAGAATTATCCATAAGCAAAGTTTTACTGGAATTTTTAATTCTTTTAAAAAGCCTCTAAGACCTGCAACAAAAATTATATATGATAAAAAAGAAAACAGTCGTACAAAAATATCACTTTTAATAAAAGAATATGCCCAAAAATAGAATATTTCGGAATTAATCGGCATAATTAAAGCTCGAATATCAGCACATTCAAAATGATTTAGATTTTTAGCTTCATACCAAAAAGGTAATCTTGCAATATGATAAGAAAGTGCATCTTCATCATTTGCAGGCATAAAATACATAAAGATAATAGAACCAATTAAAAAAACAAAAAAAGCGATAACAGAATACTTTAGCCATTTATCTTGATGTATAGATAATTTAATTTTTTCAATTTCATAATTATATTCAGTATTAAAACTTGGTTTTTGTGCATAAAATTTCCATATAACAAAAGAAAAAACAAAAAAAATCAAATTAAGCCCAATAATAAAAAATGGTTTTATTATAGAAAACAAAGATAATAATTGAAGATTTAAAACAACTTGAGAGAATAAAATACTACCAAATATACACACACCAGAATATATTTTCTTATTTTCAAAAACTAATGTTAAAAATAAGGAAGAAAAAGCAGTTAGTAATATTGAAATAAACAGGAAACAATGCATTTTATACTCCATAATTATTTTAACATAAAAAGAAATGATAAAAATTTTTCAAAACAACATTAAAATATATTGTTTTACAGACAATTTAAACTAGTATTTATAATAGTCAAAAAAATTTTTTTATTATTTTTCTTATTACTGATAGTATAAAAACAATAAAAAAGAATAATGTTAAAAATTTGAACATATTTTGCCAAGGAGTTATTATTTTAGTTTTATAAGTTATTTTAAAATTCTTAATTTGTCCATTAAACTTTCTTGTTTCGTTAAATCCTTGACCAACATATATATTATCAACATCAAAATCATTAGTTATATAATCATAAGTTTTAAAAGGTTTACTATTCAGTGAAATTTTTAATTTTTGAGAATTGTTTTTTATTATTTTGATTTGATATATTTTATTTTTCTCTAATTTTTGTATTTGAAATCCTATTTTTTTACCCGGCATACTTTTGTCGGCAAGTATAAACCCTAAAAATCCTTTTTTATTTAATTCAGCCCTAATTCCTTTGTTTAAGTCTGATGTTTGAAAAATATCATCATGTTCATTTATGTCATTTATTTTAAAATCAAAAGATACACATATATCTTTTAGTAAATTTTTTATATTATTATTTTCAAATTTTTTATAAAAAGGCTGATTAATTAAATTATTTGAGGAAGTACTGTCATATTCCGGAATGAAAAATTCTTCATTACATAAAATTTTATATTGAAAAAGATTTAAACCAATAAAAGAAATTATTAAACCAATAAATGAATATATTATTATATTCTTTAATCTAAGATTAAATTTTGGTATATATATATACATCAGTATAAATAGGCATAAAAATATTATTACACTCTTACATATTTTAATATTATTGTATGTACCATAAGGGAGTTCACTTTCACAATATTTAATTTGAAAATCTTGGATTTCGCCTTTAAAGATTCTTCCTTTATTGAAACCTTGTCCCAAAAGGATATTATTGACTTTAAAATCCCCAACGTTTGAGGTTTGGATAGTCTTACCATCAAAAGTCAAAAATATTGTGTCATTAGTATAAATTATTTTGATAGTATGGAGTGAAAAAGGCTCTATTTCTCCAACAGGAAATTCTAATAATTGTTTCTTTTTATTTAAAAGAATTAAAATACCATTATGAGTATCATGATTTATTTCAAATCTTAGACCATTATTTTTATCAGCTGTTTGAAAAACATTTGAATATTTATTAAAATCATTTACTCTAAATTTATAAGAAATTTCAAAATATTTTTTTGCATTAGGATAATTTTTTATATCAAAATTAATTTTAGTAGGTTCAAAAGTTATAGCACTACTATAAGTAGCTTTTTTTATAGATTTAGTATAAAATTTTTCCTTTTTAATTTGACTTTCAAAAATTAACAAGCCTAAAAACAAAAAAAACAAACAAAACAATATAACAAAACAAAATTTTTTATTATTTTTCATAAATAACTGACCATTCCTAATTTTACAAACAGAATTTTATGACACAACAAAAAAACTGTCAAATAATTTAATTTTTTCGAAATTATCTCTTTAGTAGAAAAAATTTATAAAAAGTAATAGAAAGAAAAGATATTTTTATTCAATTAAAGTTTTACACAATAAAATAAATTAGTTTGAATAAAAATTCACTAAATAAGAAGATTTTATTTTTAAATTAAAACCTCCAAACCTTTTTTAATAATCTTTGGAGGTTTTAAATAATTATTTAAATATTTTTATTTTACAGCTTTATCTTGGGCAATGATAAGTTTTAACGCTTCAACACCAACTTTAACTGCAGCCGAAGTATCTTCACTCATTTTTTGATCAAGTCCGGCAGCTTCTCTTTCTTGATTCCATATAACGTGAAAACAAGAACCACATCTGCATTTTAGAGCATCTGCAACTACAAACAAAGCAGCTGATTCCATTTCAGAAGCTTTAACACCAAGTCTTTTCCATGCTTCCCATTTTTGAAGAAGTTCATAAGAAACTGGCATTTTAGTAGGACTATGTTGTCCGTAAAAAGCATCTTTACATTGAACCACCCCTGTATGCGTTGTTTTACCCATAGCGAGAGCAGCCTGACGAAGAGCTATTGTTATATCTATATTTGCTACTGCTGGATACTCAATTGGAGCATATTCCATTGATGTATGTTCAAATCTTATTGCACCTGTCGCAACAACAATATCTCCTGATTGAACATTTAAATCTATACCACCACACGTTCCTACACGAATAAAAGTATCTGCACCTATATTGTGTAGTTCTTCCATAGCAATAGATGCAGAAGGTCCACCAATTCCCGTTGAACATACACTAACTTTTTCTCCTAATAAAGTTCCTGTATAAATGTTATATTCTCTGTTTTGAGTTACATGATGAGGATTGTCAAAAAGTTTTGCTATAGATTCACATCTGCCGGGATCACCAGGTAATAATACATATCGACCAACATCTCCTTCTACACATCTAATGTGAAATTGTTTTTCTAATTCTTGCATAAAACACCCTTTTCTATTATTAAACACAACACTTTACAAAACTTATATTATCATATTAATTAAAAAATAAAAAGCAAAAATATTTTTATTTATTTGTCATTTTTATAACATAATATACATAAAAATATCAAGGATATTAGAGAAATTATTATACCCTCTATTAACTTTGGTGGGAAAAATTTTAACTCAATTATATGTTCCCCTTTATTCACAGGTATTGTCATTAACGCATTATATGCCTTTATTATCTCAACTTCCTTTCCATCTACTCTTGCTGTCCAACCATTATCATATGGTATTGTTAATAATAATAACTTATTATCTCCTTTTATTGTACATTTACATCTGATTTTTGATGATGTTATTTTTTCAAT
>JAFQYI010000025.1 GCA_017406505.1 bacterium | reverse complement strand
ATTTATGTTACATATTGCTAATTTTATGATATGTTTTTTATAATATTTAACAAGTTACAGTCTTATTAAAAAGGATTAAATAATGGCTAAAATCAGTGTTTGCATTAATTCTGTAAATAGTGAAAAAACTATCGAAAACACATTAAAATCTCTTTCAAAGGCTTATGAAATAATTTTATGCGATATGCATTCGGAAGATAATACTGTTAATATTGCTGAACAATATGGTGCTAAAGTGGTTTATCACGAAAGAGCAAAATATGCCGAAATTGCCAGAAATTTTTGTATTTCTCACGCAACCGGAGATTGGATTTTGGTTGTTGATACAGATGAAGTTGTTCCTGAAGCTTTATGGAACTTTTTAAATGATTTTGCTGATAAAAATGATAATGATTTCACGACTGTTTCTTTTCCTATTCAAGATTATGTGTTTGAAAAACCAATGCACTGTATGTATAGAAAATGCGTAAAAAGATTTTGGAAAAAAAATTGTGCAGAATATACAACTCAAGTTCACGGCATGGTTCATACTACTCAAGGAAAAGATTTTTTCATTAATCCTAAAGAAAAACAATTTGCTTTACAGCATTACCATGTTGATTCTTTTGAATCTTATATTGAAAAAATAAATCGATATACAACTTTAGAAATGGATAAATTCAAGACCAGAAATAAAAAATTTTCGTATTCAATGCTATTCTTGAGACCTCTATTTGAATTTTGTAAAATATATTTTTTAAAACAAGGTTTTAAAGACGGTCTTTTAGGATTTATAATGGCAGGCATGCATACATTTTACCAGTTTTCCAGAAGTGCTAAAATGTATGAGTACAATATTATAAAAAAAATATTTTAGGTTTATAAATTATCTTTAAGTCCGGCTATTATTTCAGCAGATATTATTTGATATTCTGAATTTAACTGATTATCAAATTTGTGATTCATTTGTTTTTGTTTTTTGCGAATCAGCATATCAGTAAAAGCTTCAATTCTTGTAATAAAACCGGCTTCTCCCGTTTGTTCATCAATAGATAAATTTAAGAATGGTTTGGATTTTTCTTTAGCAAATCTGCTAATTCTTTCTATCATCAAAGAATCAGGCCCACAACCAAAAGCATTAATCGCAATAAGTCCATCAACTGTAGAATCCTGTATATAATGAGCTGCTGCACCTGTAATTTCAAGTTCATTAGCCCAATATAACTTAGAATTAATTGAAGATATTCCTTCTTTCATTTGTTCTTCGGATAACTGCTCAGCAATTTTTGTTCCTACATTCATACTTTCCAATTTATCAAGAATTCTCATACTTACTTGTTCATCGTACATATTGTAGCCATGTGCAATAACTGCAACATTAATGGGATATTTTTTTTGTTCGACAGGCATAACAACTTTATTATCCAACGCAAGTTTTAATGCCTTCAAATAAGGTACCCCCATTCTAGTCATCAATCTAAAATTATTAGAAACTTTTTGTCCGTTTCTGGCTGCAGCTTTAATCTTATTTATATCCGAAATACCAAAGCCGGCACTTATCTCTTTTAAGAAATCATATAAACCTTTATGTTTTTCTGATTTATCATAAGTAGCTTCAACAATTTCAAAATCTTCCTTAATAACATTTCTTACAATATCGGGAAGCCCTCTAATTTTTGAACAATTATAAATTTTGGGTGCTATAGATTGAACAGATGGAACAAATATTTTTTTAACCCCTTTATTAAGTAGGTTTAGTATATGACCAACGTAAACTTTTATAGGTAGACAAGTTTCTGAAACAACCAAAGAAGCACCTTCTGTCATTGTTTTTTTTGTCGTAGCATCTGATAAAACAACATTTATACCCAATCCTGTAAAAAAGCCATGCCAAAAAGGATAATAAGTATAAAATAAAAGTGCTCTTGGAATACCGATTGTCATTGAATTTTTCATATTTTTTCCCAAAATATTTTATAACCAAAATAATTATAGTACAAAAATGTAACAAATTATAAAAAATATAGCAAAAAATATTTTTTTGAGTTTTGATAATATAGTCGAAATATAGTGTGTGTTTGAAAGGATATTTTATGCATATTAATCGTAATGGCATTAATACATGGTTTAATCAACAACTTAACAAAACATCAAATGTTAATAAATATTTGTTAAATTCTGTACAAGATTCAGTAACATTTACCAAAACAGATAAACATCAGCCTATTATAACAACAGAAACTGTAGGACAAGCTTTGCATGTAAGTTTTGGTGGAGTAGAGATGAAAAATCCCATGCCAACCGAACAAAGAACAGATGCTATACAAATGAAAGTTCGTGGTGTTGCTGCTCACCAAAAAGGAACACCCGGAGCAGGCGAAAGAGCTTATGATGACAATGTTGTTAAACTTGCTCAAAGTAATTGGAAAGATGGACAAAAACTTGATTATCGTTTTGTAACAGATAAAAGAGGAAATGATAAAATTGAGCTTGGCGTTCCTGAATTAGGAGGTGTTAAAAAAGGTGGGATAGGAAGAGTCCCCGACGAATTAGTTCCTGATTTAAAAACTCTTATGAAAGGAAAAGAAAAAGAATTTAGATTTGAATTATCAAACGTTATTTCAGGTAATTCAAAAGGTGCACCAACAATAGGATTGAGAGCAAATTTACTTTATACAGGACATAATGAAAAAACAAAAAAAGAAGCAGAAAAAGTTTTTACAGGATTTATGGATTCTAAAGATACATCAATAAGCAAACAAGTTATGATGTATCAAGAACCTACTTCACCCGAACAAGTTTTAAAAAGGATATTTGATATAGAGGCAGAAGTTAATGGTCCTCAAGCTGTTGAAGAAATAAAAGGTGCTATAAAAAATATTTCAGAAGAAATTAATAATCCTGAAAATAAAAGGATATTAATTGTTGGACATTGCAAACCTGACGGGGATACATTAGGAAGCGTTATTGGTATGAAAACAGCAATAAAAGGTGCATTTCCCGATAGAGAAATAGATTGTGCTGTTGATGATAAAATTCCAGGATTGTTTAGAGATAAGATGCCAGGTATTGAAGATGTAAAACGCCCTTATAATCCTGATAGAATTGCTCTTGTCGAAGATAGTATTGCTAAAATGGAAGCAGGAGAACAATCGGCAGCTTCCAGAGCTCAAATTCAAATTCTCAAAAATGAACTTTCCGATTTGAAAGACCCATCAAGATTATTTGACGAAGGTCCTTTAAATGGTGAAGAAAGAAAACAATATGATTTAGTTATTATGATGGATATTCCAACACCTAAAAGATTTTCAGGTGGATTTAAAGAATATATAGAAAATTCAAAAAAACAAATTTATATAGATCATCACCCACATAAAATAAATGAATGGATTGATGCAAAAGAAGAAACAGGGGTTGATATGGAAAAAATCCATAAAAATAATTTGGCTTTTGTTTCTGATATGGTACCTGCAGCAACACAATTAGTAACAATTATTGCAGAAAAAGCAGGAATATTAGGTAATACAATGAAAAACAGCTTTGAAGAAGCCAGAAAATTTGTGTCATCTATAATCACAGGAACATCAACTGATACAGGTTCTTTTACAAGAACAGCTAATTTACTTCCTGAGCACATGGAAATGTCTGTAAAAGACCGACCAAACTTTGCTCCGGAAGGAATGTCAAAATGGCTTATTGATGAAGTAAATGCAAATCAAACTGAAAAAATTGATAAAAAATGGTTAAGAGATAATATTGTATTTGATGTGCCGGATAAAAATCTAGGTTCTGAAGAAGGAAACGGTGAACTTTCTCCTAGAGATAAAATGCTTGATTTTGCAATAAAGGGCAGAAAAACTTATCCTGACATTGGAGTTGGTATTGTATCTGTTTCTTATGACGATATGTGCGAAGTTTGGGAAGATTCTCTCAAACATGATTCTGAATTTACATTATTAGATGTACAAAATGGTTTTAAATATTCAGAAGTTATGAGTGCATTAAAAGCTGACCCAACAAAAGTAAATTCATCAAAAAATCCTAAAGATTCTGAAATTCAAAGACAAGCAAAAGAAATGTATTCATCTCCATATGACGATGATAAAATAGCGATACTTGCTATTCAAGATAAAAAAGCCGGATTTGTAACGGAAAATTCTGAAGTTGCAAGCATGAATGGCATAAGATTGTCGTTCCGTTCAGCTGATTGCAGTGATCATGCCGAACTTTTATCATCAATTTTTGATGGTGGTGGTCATGGTGGTGCCTCAGGTGGAAGAATTGACTTACCCGGTGTAGAAATCGATTCAAAACTTGTTGTTATGATTGATGGAGAACCTGAATATGATGCTAAAAAAGTATTAAATATGGCAAGACATAATCTTGATGTGCTTCATGATAACAATTTGACTCCTGAACAAAAGAGGGAACAAATGCATGAAGTGAAAGTTGCCATTGATGATAACGGAAAGCAATTCCCTGATTTAATTGCTGATATCGTTACTCATATAAGAGCTTCTCAACCTAAACCTCAAGAGAAAGAAACTCAAATATATTATAGAAAATAAATCAAATATTGAACAAGCCCTAAAACATATAATGTTTTAGGGCTTTTAGTAAGTAAAAATTTTTTAAAATCCTAATGACCATCTATAATAATTTTTAATTATATTTTTTTTGTTTGTTTTTTTAGGTTGAATTTTAGTTGTTGTATCAATTTCAATAACCTGTCTTGCTGTGTTTAATTTTCCTGTTTTTCTGACTAATTCTTCAACATTGTGATATGACATAAGATTATCTAATTTATTTTGAAGTTCGATATTTTCGTTATTTAATTTCATTGTTTCACTACTTAATTTTGTTAATTTTACCTCCATAACAGTTGTAAAATAATAACTTATAAACATAATTATCATCATAAAAAGAACTAATCTGCATAAAGCTTTATTAATTGCAGATAATGTATGCTTTGGTTTTATATTGTTAAATTCTTCTTGAGACAATGTGCTCTCCTTATTCTATAACTTTTGCAATTCTCAATTTTGCACTTCTTGATGGTGGATTTTGTTTTATTTCTTCTGTTGTTGCAGTTATAGGCTTTTTTGTCAGAATTTCCAATTTTCCATCATGAAATTTTTTAGAATTATCTCTGAAAAAATTTTTAACAATTCTATCTTCCATAGAATGAAATGTTACAGTTGAAATTATAGCACCAGTATCTAAAAATGGCAGAATATTAATTAATGTATTTTTTATATTTTCAAGTTCTGAATTTACTTCAATTCTAATCGCCTGAAAAACTCTGGTTGCAGGGTGAATTTTTGTTTTTATTCTTGGTGTTGTTTGAACAATCAAATTTGAAAGTTCAAGTGTTGTTTCCAATTTTTTCTTTTTTCTATATTCAACAATAGCTTTAGCTATTCTTTTTGAAAATCGTTCTTCTCCGTATTCACTAAAAATTTTTACAAGATTTTCTTCATTATAATTATTTACAACATCATAAGCAGAAAAATCATCATTTTTATTAAATCTCATATCCAAAGGAGCTTCTTTAGAAAAAGAAAAACCTCTATCTTTAGAAGTGAGTTGATAATAAGATGCTCCAAAATCGTAAACTACGCCACCTGTAATTTTTTCAATCCCTATTTGTTTTAAACAATTAGCAATATTTGTATGACTGGATTTAATAATTGTTATATTTTTATAATTTTTCAAATTTTCTTTAGCAGCTAAAATGGCATCATCATCAATATCAAATGAAAACAATTTTCCGTCAGGAGAAATTTTTTCTGCTATTATAGCAGAATATCCTCCCCCACCCAAAGTTGCATCAACATAAATTTTACCATTCTGACAATTTAAGGCATCTGTAGCCTCTTTTGCCATTACAGGAAAATGTTTAAACTGTTCCATTATTCTTCAATCTCTGCAAGTTTTTCCAATTTCAGTTTTTGGTCTTGAGCCACAAGTAAATCGATTAATTCGTCCAAATCACCATCAATTACAGTCCATACATTAAGATTATGATTAATTCTATGATCTGTTAATCGACCTTGAGGAAAATTGTAAGTTCTTATTCTTTCTGAACGGTCGCCTGTTCCGACTTGAGAACGTCTTAAATCGGTAATTTCTTTCATTTGTTTTTGGACTTCTAAATCATATAATTTAGCTTTTAAAATTTGCATAGCACGTTCTTTGTTTTGTAATTGAGAACGTTCTTCAGTACAAAAAATCATAATTCCTGTAGGTTTGTGGAAAAGCCTTGCTGCAGTTTCAACCTTATTAACATTTTGACCACCTGCACCACCTGAACGAGCTGTAGACATTTCAATATCTTCAGGTTTTATTTCGATTTCAACATCATCAACTTCAGGCATAACAGCAACTGTTGCTGTTGAAGTGTGTACCCTGCCTTGAGATTCAGTTTCCGGTACTCTTTGTACTCTATGAACACCAGATTCGTATTTTAATCTGCTGTATATACTATCGCCTTTAACAGATATAATAACTTCTGAAACGCCACCCATTTCTGATTCAGTTTTGCTTAAAATTTCAGTTTTCCAACCCATTTTATCAGCATAACGCATATACATTCTCATTAAATCACCGGCAAAAATATTGGCTTCATCACCACCTGCAGAGCCTCTGATTTCAAGCATAATATCTTTATCGTCCATTGGATCTCTAGGGAGGAGAAGAACTTTCATTTTTTCAGAATATTCAGCTATTTTTTCTTCATTAGAAGCTATTTCAGCTTTTAAAAAGCCTCTCATTTCTTCATCTTGTTCACCATGAAGAAGTTCATTCGCATCTTTTATAGCATTAGTAGCTTCTTGCCATTTGTGATATAGTTCAACGGTTTCTTCCATGGATTTTCGTTGTTTGGACAAATCTCTAAATTTATTATAATCTTGTATAATTTCAGGTTTACTCAATATTTCGCCTAATTCAATATATTTTTCTTCAATTTTAACGATTTTTTCAAGCATTTCTTCCATTAGTCAAGTCCTCTTTTTGCCATTCTGCCACAAGATTTATCTTCATCACAAAATCCCAATTTTTCACATTTTGGAACTAAATAATTCTTCAACCATGGTTCTTGTAAAATAAGTTCATCACACATCAACTTAACAAGAGTTCTTATTTCAGCTTGAGCTCTCGAACAAAGTCTTAAATTAGCAAGATGAATCATCTCTCTTAAATTAAGACTTGCAACCATTGAAGTAGATGTAGCGTTAGGTAAAATAAATCTTGCATCTTCGGCAGGAATACCTTTTTCTGTCATTTCCAAATATAATTCGGTTGTTTGTTTCATAAAATTTTGATATTTTAAATAAAGTTCACTATTTTTCTTTATTGTATTAGGAACAACATAATCAAATTGTTCCTTTTCTCTCACATATCTTTGTGATTTTTGCGAAAAAGACATTAATCTGTGTCTAACAAGTTGATGAGAGCATGCTCTGGAAATACCACTAATAGCAAAAGAAATTTGAATATGCTCAATTGTGCTGTAATGACCGGAAGAAATAACTTTATTTATTAAACTTAAAGCTTTATTTTCATCTTGTGCATTTTGGCAGTTATTAATATTTATTGGAGAATCAGCAGAATAACAAGTTCTGCAAGCAGTATAAACTGTGCGTAAAATATTATCAGGTTTAGAAATAATTTTAACTTGTGGAGTTAATTCGTGTTCAAACATAAAGACCTCTTTAATACAGAAATACCCGCCATAAAATGCGGGCATGTAAAAATGCTGCATTAATGCAGCATTTCCAATACTTATTTTTGTTGATAACGTTTTTTAAATCTTTCTACACGACCTTCTGTATCAACGATTTTTTGATTACCGGTATAAAATGGATGACAATTATTACAAATTTCAACGGTAATATCTTCACCGATAGAACCTGTTTCAATTTCATTTCCACATACACATTTTATAACTGTTTTTTTGTAATCAGGGTGAATATCTTTTTTCATGAGTTTTTCCTCTACTATTTGAAAATCTTTCATATAAATTATAAACACCTCAAAAATTAATATCAAGTATTACAAAAAAATATTATTAAAAATACAATTTCTATTAAAATTCTATATACTAAAGAGACCTTGGATATTTATCCAGGGTCTCTTAATATTGATAATTATTTTATCTAACCTACGTAAGCTGGTGCTGAACTTTGAATTGCTGACTTTTCTGCCTCTGTAACACTTTTTAATTCGGCTTGTGCTGCTTGTAAT
>JAFQYI010000024.1 GCA_017406505.1 bacterium | reverse complement strand
TCAAATAAGTCAAAAATACAAATATATCTTAATAGACGAATATCAAGATACAAATAGTTTACAAGCAGAAATAATAAAACTTTTAGGAGCAACACATAATAATATTACAGCAGTAGGTGATGATTCTCAGAGTATATATTCTTTTAGGGGTGCAAATTTTAAAAACATATTAGATTTTCCAAAAATATATGAGAATTGTAAAATTATAACTTTAGAGCAAAATTACAGGAGTTCAGAAAATATACTTAATTTAGCAAATAAAGTATTAGAAAAGGCGAAGGAAAAATATACAAAAGTTTTATATTCTAATATAATCAACCCTGAGAAACCGGCAATGATTTGTTGTGAAGATACGAGGGGTGAAGGTGAATTTGTAGTTCAAAGGATATTAGAATTTTGTAATGAAGAAAATATACCATTAGATGATATAGCAGTATTAGCACGAAGTGCATCACTAATGTATGATGTAGAAACAGAATTGATAAAACAGAAAATACCATATAGAAAAATTGGAGGATTAAAATTTACCGAAACAGCACATGTCAAAGACATAACAGCATATTTGAGGGTAATTTTAAATCCGACTGATGAAATATCATTAAATAGGATTTTGTTATTAGAAAATGGCATAGGCACATCAACTGTTGCAAAGCTTTTACCACTAATAACTTCATCAAATAATAGACTTTTGACAAGTGAAATACAACTAAAAAATGTTCAGCAGGAAAGTATAAAAAGGCTTTTATTTTTGCTTAACGAAACAAGAAAATATATAAACAATCCGGAAACAGCTGTTGAAAATATTGTTGATTATTATGAACCCATTTTAAATGAACATTATGATGATGCTAATAAGAGGACAAAAGATTTAGAGCATATTTTATATCTTGCATCAAAATACAAAGACTTAGAAAGTTTTTTATCTGATATAGCATTAGAGCCACCTGAATTATCTGTAACAGATACAGAAGAAGGAGCAATCCAAGATGAATGTTTAACGCTTTCGACAATACATGGAGCAAAAGGCACAGAATATAAGGTTGTATTTGTAATTGGTGCAGTTGATGGAAGATTTCCATCAATATATTCTTTTAATACACCAGAAGAACTGGATGAAGAATTAAGATTATTTTACGTAGCAATAACAAGGGCAAAAACATTTTTATACATTAGTTATCCTACTGATATGTTTGATAGAAGCACAGGAATGGTTTTATCAAAACCATCAAGGTTTACAGAAGGAATTTCGCAGGATATATTAGAGCATTGGGTATTAGAAGTATAAATATATTAATACTTCTAAAAATGATTATATATTAAAAGGCAATCAAATATTTTGATTTTGATTTAAAAGATTAAAAATATCATTACATATTTTAATAAGATTAGCAGCCATTTGAAAATCTATTTGATTAGGTCCATCACATAATGCATTATCCGGATCAGGGTGAACTTCAAAGAATAAACCATCAGCACCGGCTGCCACAGCAGATTTTGCCAAAGTGGAAACAAATTTACGTTCTCCTGAAGTATAAGAACCACCACCACCCGGAAGTTGTACACTATGTGTTGCATCAAATATTATTGGATAACCCAGTTCATGAATAATGGGAACTGTACGCATATCAGATACTAAATTATTATAGCCAAAAGAAACACCTCTATCTGTAATTATGATATTAGAATTACCACTATCAGATACTTTTTTAGAGATAGATTTCATTTGATAAGGAGATAGAAATTGTCCTTTTTTAATATTAACAATTTTACCGGTTTTAGCGGCAGCAACGAGCAAATCTGTCTGTCTGCAAAGGAAAGCAGGAATTTGTATTATATCAGCAACTTCAGCAGCAATTTGAGCTTGTTCTACAGAGTGAATATCGGTAACTATAGGTACATCAAATTCTTTTTTTGCTTCGGCTAAAAGTTCTAATCCTTTTTCAATTCCCAGACCTCTATATGAAGATAAAGAACTTCTATTTGCTTTGTCATAAGAACATTTAAAGATAAAATTAACATTATTCTCTGTTGATATATTTTTAAGAGCTTCAGCCGTACGGAAAAGGATTTCTTTACTTTCCATAGCACAAGGTCCGGCAAGAACAGTTAATTTATCTCCACCTATTTCAAAGTTTCTTAATTTTATTTTGTTAATAGTTATCATAATTATCTCCTTATTATAGATTATACAGTTTAATTAAGAGATTTTTCAAGATATTAAGTTTTTTAACCACAAAATTAAAAAAGTGGAAATTTTATTACAATATGCAGTAAAATTGTATAGATGAAGAAACTTAGATACATATTAATTTTAATTTTTATATTAGCATCAACAAATATATATTGTTATGCTGAAGATGTTGTATTGCCTGTAATAAAGAAGCAAAAACTTAATTTACACCCTGTAGAAGATAAGCAAACAAAGAAAATAATCATAAGTCAAAAAGAAGAATTAGCAGAAATTGTATCAATGCAGCAGGAAAGCGAAATAAAAGATATAGAGATGCTGTGGCAGGCAACAGTAGATAATAATAAGCTAATTAAATTTACAATGCAGAAATTAAATACACCGGAAGGACACAGAAGACTTCATTCATCTTTAGCAGCAAAAACATTATCGGCAGTAGTATATGGTGCATCATTTTTACCATCACTTGCCGGTGGTGATGCAATGGTACAATCGGCATCATTTGCAACCGGGAAATTAGTAAATAATTTTTTAAATAAAAGTGCAATGCCTACAAAAGAGCTTATATCGGATACGGAACTAATAGAGTTAGCAGGAACGATAGAATCTTTACAAGATACAATCATTTCTGCTTATTATAATTATAAAGGTTCACTTAATAAATTAAAAGATATAAGGACCAGGATAGTTTTGTATAATAAAAATTATTCAGAGGCAATACATAAGGGAGATAGGTTAGAATTAATAATATCGTCATCGCAATATGAAGATATGTTATTAGAAGAATATTATGCAGAACAAGAGGCAAAAAAGTATTATTTAGAATTGGAACGATTAGCAGGGGAAAAGACTATAAAAAAGCTTAATTTAGTACAATATGCATATAAAAACACCATTATTAATCCAGAAAATATGAAAGATTAGAAATGAAAAAACTAATACTATTATTTATTCTAGTAATATTATTTATACCAAATATATCAGCAGAAGAGGTAGATTTTGAAGAATTAGATATTCCCAAAAATCCTTCATACAGACTAGGAACGGGAAGCGAACCTGAATTTGAATATAAAATCAAAAACATAGATAGTTATGAAGAACAAAGGGCTAAGCATGTAAGAGAGCAAGTAACTAATAAATCTTATGCAGATTCTACGTTATCTGATTTATCGAAGGAAATATCAAAAAGTACAGAAACAGACAGAGATATAATGGTGTCCGACATAGGGATATTATGGGCAGGAGCAGCGAGTAAATCAGAAACAGTGAAGTTTACAATATATAAGTTAGCGAATCCGGATGCAGATAAACCGGATGATTCAATTATAAAAAAAGTCATAAGACCATTAGCAGGGTTTTCGGCAATGGCAGGAGCAGGTTTTTTAAATCCGGTAGCAGCGACAACGGCAATTATGAGTGGAGCATTAGTAAATTCACTTTCTGTAGATGATAAAGCATTAAATTATAAATATACAAAGGTTACAGATGCCGATATGATAATGTTATTAAAGAGAATAGATGATTTACAGAAGAGATTAATAAGCGAATATATAGACTATATGACAGCATTAAGTGCATCAGAGAGGGCAAAAGTTACAGTACAGAATAGGTATGATAATTTACAAATAGCGAAAAGCAAAAGCAGGGAAATGACGTTAATAGCAGATGCATATTACAGAAGTGCATTAGAAAAGAAAAAAAGTATAGAACTTGATT
>JAFQYI010000023.1 GCA_017406505.1 bacterium | reverse complement strand
TTTACGTTAGACAATAGTTATATTTATTTGAAATCGTTAAATTTGCGATATATAATTATTTGATATAAACTTAAAATAATATGCTAAGTTCATTTTTAAAAGAATATATTAAAAACTTTGATATATACAATAAAATACAAGAATTGGAAAATTCTGCAAAATCTTATGCCATTCCCTGTACAAGTCATGCCGGAAAAGTCTTTTTTACTTTTCTTTTATCTGGTTTTAATAAAATTGCTTTAGTTGTTGATACCGAACAAACAGCTCTAAGATATAAAAATGATTTAAAACTATATTTTAATCTTAATGCCGAAATTTTTCCCTATATGGAAGGTTGTTTGTATGATACTAATACTCTCAATATATACAGATATTTTGAACAAATTTCTATTTTAAGAAATTTGTCAAATATAAAAATAATTATATTACCTTTAAAAGCTCTTTTTGAAAAAATTCCTAATAAACTATTTTTTAGTAATAATTCTATTTTGTTAAAAAAAAATAATGATATTGATATATCATTGCTATCTGAAAAATTAATCTCTTTTGGATATAAAAAAGTTGTAACTGTTAAAGATATTGGTGAATTCAGCATTAGAGGTGATACTATTGATATATATTCACTTGAACAAAATCCACTAAGAATTGAACTTTGGGGTGATACGGTTACAGATTTAAGATTTTTTGATGCTGATTCACAAAGAAGCATTGTAAAAATTGATGAAACAACAATTTTACCTGTTGAAAAGTTTGTTATAAGCAACAATAATATTACAACTTTTCAAAAATATTTTGATAAATCCATAAAAATATATTTGAAAAATTCTTCCAAAGAAGAAAAAACTTTTTTTGAAGAAAAATATATTGAAATATTAAATTATATAAAAGAAAATGATAATTTCGATGGCATCAATTATTACTCAAATGTGTTTAATCCTAATTTATATTCAATTATTGAGCAAATACCCGCTGATTTTACTCTTGTTTTTGATGAATATAATGATATAAAGTTGAAATATCAACAATATGATAATATTTTACAAAAAAAATATAAAGAAAATTTAAAATTACCACAAACATTACCGTTAAATAACTTTATACATACCATTTTTAACGATTTTATAAAAATTATAAGCCCTAAAAAGAAAATTTATTTTGATAATTTAGTAGACGAAAAGAATTTAAAATATATAGAAACAACCTCAGAATTAGCTCCATTGTTTTCGGGGAATTTAACGAAAACTATTGAGTTTATATTAAAAAAACGTGAAATAGGCTATAAAACAATTATTGCAACCGATTATCAGGAAAGAATAAAAGAAATTTTTAATGAATTTGAAATACCTGTTTCTTATGATTTTGCTGAAAGTTCTGACATATTTTTAATTTCAAATTCTGCTTTTGGAGGTTGTATATTACATTCATTAAAGCTAATAATTTTAACTGATAAGGAGCTTTTCAATAAAAGGTCAATAGAAGTAACATCTTCAAAAAGAAGATATAAACGAGAAAATTATTTTGAATCATTAAATGATATAAAAGAAGATGACTATGTTGTTCATGAAATTCATGGAATAGGCATATTTAGAGGACTATCAAACCTAGAGTTCGATGGAGAATTTAAAGACTATTTAACTATAGAATATGCAGGAAAAGATAAATTATACATGCCTGCCGAACAAATAAATCTCTTATGTGCATATAAAGGTTCCGGTGCTATTAAACCATCTCTATCTAAAATGGGAGGTGTTGAATGGAACAATATAAAATCAAAAGTAAAAAAAGATATACAGGATATTGCTCAAAAATTATTACGCTTATATGCAGGCAGAAAAACAGAAATCGGATATGCATTTGAGCCTGATACAATATGGCAATATGAAATGGAAGACTCCTTTCCATACACAGAAACACCAGACCAAATGAAAGCTATTAATGATACAAAATCAGATATGGAACTTGATAAACCAATGGATAGGCTTATTTGTGGAGATGTCGGATTTGGAAAAACAGAAGTAGCTTTAAGAGCTATGTTCAAAGCAGTTATGTCAGGTAAACAAACAGCCTTAATTGTTCCAACTACAGTTCTTGCAATGCAACATTATGAAACTTTTTGTGAAAGATTTAAGCCTTTTCCGATTAAAATAGCAGTTTTATCAAGATTTAAAACAAATAGAGAAGTAAAAGACAGTATTGAAAAATTGGCATCAGGAGAAATTGATATAGTAATAGGTACTCACAGATTATTACAAGATGATATTGTTTTTAAAGATTTAGGATTACTTGTTATAGATGAAGAACATAAATTTGGTGTTAATCATAAAGAAAAGTTTAAAATACTCAAAAAAAATATAGATGTTTTAAATATGTCAGCAACGCCTATACCAAGAACATTATATATGTCATTATCCGGAATAAGAGATATAAGCGTAATTGCAACTCCTCCAACGGAAAGACTTCCTGTAAAAACTTTTGTAACTGAATTTAATGAAGATATTATTAAAAATGCAATAAATTATGAAATTGAACGAGATGGACAAGTTTTTTATCTTTATAACAGAGTTGAAACAATTTACGATTTTGCATCAACTTTACAAAAAATTGTTCCAAATGCAAGAATTGCTGTAGCTCATGGAAAAACAGACGGTGCAAAACTTGAAAAAATAATGTGTGATTTTCGTGATGGTTTATATGATATTTTACTTTGCAGTGCGATAGTAGAATCAGGTATAGATATAAAAAATGCAAATACAATGATTATCCAAGATTCAGACAAATTTGGTCTTGCTCAATTATACCAGCTTAGAGGAAGAGTTGGTAGAACAGATAAACAAGCTTATTGTTATTGTTTATACAAAAAAAATAAACTCTTAACAGAAGATGCTCAAAAAAGACTAAAAGCTATAAAAGAATTTACTACCTTTGGCAGTGGTTATCAAATTGCTTTAAGAGATATAGAAATCAGAGGAATAGGAAATCTTCTCGGTACAAAACAACATGGAAAAATGGTTACTGTAGGGTTTAATACATATTGTTCTCTACTTGATGAAACAATAAAAGAATTACAGGATATAAAAGATTATAAACTTAAATCTTCTATAATAGACATAAATGTTACAGCATATATTCCCGATGAATGGGTTGGCTCACAAGAACAAAAAATGATGGAATATAAAAGATTGTCTGAAGCAAAAACACAAGAAGAAATCGACAGTATAGAATTAGAATGGAAAGATAGGTTTTCCAAATTGGAAGAACCTGTCAAAAACCTTATTAAACTTGTAAAATTAAAAATAACTGCAACTATGGCTGGTATAACATCAGTTAGAGAAACATCAGGAGGAATAAGAATATATTCTCAATATTCCGGAGCAGAATTAAAATTGATATATAACAAACTTCCAATTGATTTGAAAAGATATATTAAGTTGGTAAAACTGCCAAAAGCTTGTAAAGATGGGGATTTTGTGATAATATTAAATAATTCTCATCTAAATTTTCAAGAATTATTTAACATATTGTCTGATTTATTTTATGATATATCGGGGATAATATCCGAATATAAAAAGCAATCCGAAAAATAAGGAGAAAATAAATGAAAAATATTTCAAAAGTATTTTTGACATCAGTTTTATCAATAGTATTTTTAACAGGTTGTGGTTTTAATGCAGATAAAAATGCTATTGTAAAAGTTAATGATACAGTTATAACAAAAAATGAATATGAACAAGAATTTAATAAACTTGCAGATAATCCTATGTTTAAACAAATGGGAATGGATTTGAAGTCAAATCCTGACGGATATATGAATTTAATGATAAAAGACAGAGTTATAAACGAACTTATAGTTCGCAAATTATTAGAAGAAGCATTCAAAAAGAATAATATTAAAGTGTCAGATGCAGATGTTGAAAAAGAATTAAAATCAATTATTGATAAAGTTGGTTCAAAAGAAAAATTTAATACAATTTTAACGCAAAGTGGTATTTCATCATCTCAATTCAAAAAAGATTTAAAAGAAGAAGTCAAAATAAAAGCATTGGTAAATCAGTTGTCAATAGTGAAGATAACAGATGAATCAGCACAAAAATTTTATAATGAAAACAGAGATAAATTCAAATATCCTGATAAAGTAAGAGCTTCACACATATTAATAAGTGCAGAT
>JAFQYI010000022.1 GCA_017406505.1 bacterium | reverse complement strand
ATATAATTTATCCACAAAAAGTAAATTGTTCAACACAATCGGAAGAAACATACATTTTAGGTAACATAACACCCAATTCCGACTTAACTATTAATAATGAAAAAGTTAAGATATGGGATAATAATATTTTTTGTCATATTGTTAAACTTCAAGATGGTAAAAATGAAATCAAAATAGAAGAAAAATCTCAAAATGGTGTTATATCAAAAATTTATACTGTAACAAAATACAATTTTCAAAATCAACAAAAAATTTCAAAAAATTGTAGTTCAAACAAAACAAAAATTTTTAATGATTTAATGTTTGGCAAAGTAATATTACAAGATGCTCCTATAAGAGAAAAACCTTCTGAAAATGGAAATAGAATTTCTCATCTTCCATTGAATACTGTACTTTTAATTCAAGCTGAAAATGATAATTGGTACAAAATATATACTGCCAATGAAAAAGAGAATATATGGATTTCAAAAAAGAATGTAAAACTTTTATATCCTACAAATAATCGTTATGTGGCAAATATTAAAAACGTTGAATTTTGTCATGACAAAAACTTTCAAACAATGAAAATTTATTTTGATATTCCTATTCCATATAAAATGCTTGAAATTAATAATGATATAGATATAACATTATGGGGAATAAAAGATATTTCTAAAATACAAAAAGCTGTAAAAAAACAAAAAATTTTTGATAATATTCAAATTAAAAATTTTGAAAACAATAATATGACTTTATCTATAGAATCAAATAAAAATCTTTTTGGATACGATGCGTATTATGAAAATAACACATTTGTATTTAAAAAAAGAAAAATACCCAAAATAAGCAGTAAAAAACCTCTTGGAAATATAATTGTTGCTATAGATGCAGGGCATGGTGGTAAAGAATTGGGAACTGTTGGACCCGAACGAATACCTGAAAAAGATATAAATTTGGCAATATCGTTAAAATTAAAAGATTGCCTTGAACAGCAAGGTGCCAAAGTCATTATGACAAGATGTGAAGATAAAGATGTTGAAATTTATCAAAGACCTGACATTGCAAATGAAAATAATGCGTTAATTTTAATTAGTATTCATGCAAATTCAATGGTTGATGGCAATCCGTATAAAAATCATGGTGTGGAAACATATTATTATCACAATCAAGCAAAAAACCTTGCTGATATAATAAAAAAACAAATGGTTAATGATTTAAAATTAAAAGATAATGGAACAAAATATGCTAGTTTTGTATTAACAAGACCAACAATGCCGATATCAGTATTGATTGAGGTGGCTTATATGCCAAATCCTGAAGAATATTTATTACTAATTAATGATGATTTTCAACAAAATACGGCTATTTCAATAACAAAGGGTATTAAAAATTATTTTCTAAATATGTATAATTTTAAATAAATTTTCTTATTGATTATTTTTTTTGTTTCTCATATCATTTATTTATAATAAGATTTACTGAAAGGAAATATACCATGTCTATAGAATGCGCAATTTGTGGAAAAAAATCTTTAAAAGCAGCTAAAATATCTTTTTCACATAAACAAAATGTTCACAGACAATTCCCTAATCTTCAAACAGTTAAGGTTAATCAAAACGGAACTGTAAAAAAGATTAAAGTTTGTACATCTTGTCTTAGAGCAGGAAAAGTAGAAAGAGCTTTATAATATAATAAAAGGTTATAACTTAGAAAAGAGTCTATGGACTCTTTTTTTGTTGTTTGATTTTTAATATTTTTGGTGCCAATATAAGAATATGATATACAAAAAAGATGAACGAAAACCTCAAATATGGCTTAGTGCAGCACATTTTATTAATGACATATACACAGGAATTTTAAATCCAATAATGCCATTTGTGGCAGAGCAAGTTAAAATTTCCATGCCAATAGCAACAGTAATATTGAGTTGTTCACATATATTTGCTTCATTATTGCAGCCATTTTTCGGATTTTTCGCCGATAAAATGAGAAAAAGAGCATTAATTTTTTGGGGATTGATATTCACTTCTTGCTTTATAACATTAGCACCTTCATCAAAGAGTATTCCTCCCATGATAATCTTTATCATTTTGGGAAGTTTGGGGTCAAGTTTATTACATCCTCAAGCATTGGGACTTGTTTCAAAATTTTCGACTTCAAACATTGAAAAAAACATGGGTATTTTTATAGCATCAGGAGCATTAGGTTTTTCATTCGGTCCATTAATTTCATCATCTGTTGCACAATTTTTAGGGCTTGACAAAATGCCCATAATGGCAATTTTCGGAATTATATGGGCTTTTTTAATGTTTTGTATGGTTCCAAAGTTTTCAAATACAGACATTAAGCCTCGTCCTTTTACTTTTATTCAAGCATTTAGAGATATTTTGTCTAATCGGAAATTAAACATTTTAAATATTATTGCTCTTTTAAAATCTTTGATGACAACATCTTGTTCTATATTATTGCCTTTTTTATGGAAATCACAAGGTTATTCAAAAGTAGAAATAGGAATGGCTCTTTTTGTGTTTTTATTTTTAGGAGGAATAGCCTCATTAATAAGTCCTAAAATTGAAAAAAAAATAGGAACAGCGAATGTGTTTTATTTATCAATGGTTACTACTTGTCCGTTAATGATATTATTTATGTTTACGTATAAATCATTACCAAATTTATCATTTATAATATTTGGATTAATAGGGTTTTTCACAATGTTCGCAATGCCGGTAACCATGAGTATGGCACAAAAAGTTTTACCTCAATATAAAAGTATAATTGGAGGATTTATAAATGGATTTTCTTGGGGAATAGTTGCTATAGCGATGACTATAATTGGATTTGTCGCTCAAGCTACAAGTATTATTGCTGTTTTGACAATAATATCTTTTATTCCGGCTATTTTTTCTATTCTTGTAAAAGAATTATTCAAAGAAGAAAATAATTAATAAAAGAGGAAAATATGACAACAGTTAGTAAAACAAAATTTTTAGAATTCAAGTTTGCGAAAACTCAAGCCGGACACGATTGGTTTTATGTAAAGCGAACAAATGATTCATCAAAACACGATAGTGCTGTAGTTATAACGACATTGGTAAAAATAAAAGATGAATATAATTTTTTATTTTTGAAAACCAAAAGGCCACCTATATATGAAGAAAATAAAGCAAAATATTGTATAGAAAGTCCGGCAGGGTTAATAGGAGATAATGATTGTGAAGAAAATCTTTCGGAGTGTGCAAAGAAAGAATTATTAGAGGAGACCGGTTTAGTTGCTGAAACTTTTTATACTGAATTATTGAATAGTTCGACGTCGGCAGGTTTATCATCAGAAACATTATCTTATGTAACAGCAATTGTTGAAGATTATAAAATTATTCAAGAACCTGTATCTGACGGAGGAATAATAATTGAACGATTTTTTGTTCCAATGAAAGAAATTAGAGAATTTTTGAGAAGCAACAATAATGAAGATTGTTCTATAGCATCTGCTACAGTTTGTGGAATATTCTTTGCATTAGATAGAATTCTTATTTGATAGTCAAATTATATAAACTTTAATAGTTGTATTATGAAAAAAATTTTGGTATATAATGTATTTATTATGAGGAACTCCTTTTTATATATTTGTAAAATGTTTGCAGTAGTAATATTAACTATTGGATTGCATACAAATTCTTATGTTTTAGCAATACAAGATTTAACAACTGTTCCTGCAGGAGAAACTATTACTCTCGAAGATTGTATTAATTATGCATTCGAAAATAGCCCTATAATTAAAAAAGCAAAAAATAATGTCCTTGCTGCTAAAAGCAAAATTGGACAGGCAAAATCAACTTATTTTCCATCTTTGTCTGCAAGTACCGGTTATTATATTCAACAAAATGGTGAAAATTGGGATAGATCAAAAAATTACCACGGTGTTTCTGTTGATTTGAGTCAAAAAATATACGATTTCGGAAAAATGAATGCAACTTTAAATGCCAGTAAATATAATACTAAAGCTGCTGAACTCGCTCTGGAATATGCTTATGTGCAAACAGCTTACAATGTTAAAATGAGATATATTAATTGTCTTCATTATTGGGCAAAAGTCCTTATAAATCAAAGAAATGTTGCTATTCAACAATTACAATATGAAAGAGCTAAAGCTCTTTTTGATGAAGGTTTGAAATCAAGAATAGATGTTGTTGATGCAGAAGTTGCATTAGATAATGCAAAATTTGCTCTCGTTGAGATAACAAGTGATTATTATACAGAAATAATGTTACTAAAAAATGCTATGTATTGGGCTAATTGTCCACAACAATATAAACTAGCTCCTACAGAAGCATTTAATATATTAACTGATTACAAATATGAATCTGATTTGTCAAAATCTATTGATGATGCTGATTTTCATACAGTTTTAACTCAAGGTATTCATAAAGAGAATGTTATTGCACAGATGAAAGATAATTTTTTCGTTCTTCCTCACGATATAGATTGGTATCTTGATTATTCGAGAAAAAATAATCCCTATATTTTAGGTATTAAACTCATTGAAAATGCTGCAAATGAAAATTTAAAAGGTACAAAAAGAATGTATAATCCGGACATAGATTTAGCACTGGGTTATAACCTCAGAAATACAAATGTACTTGTTTCAAATGGATTTAATGCCGGTGTAAAATTTGGTTTTGGTGGTATTAATGCTATGTATTTCAAAACAAAAATTGAAGAAGCAAAAGCTAATCTTGCAATGGCTCAAAATGATACGGAAACTTATATTATTGATAATGAATGGGATGTTCGAGATAAAGTGGCTTGGATGCTTAAATTTCCAAAGGAAGTTGAAATTAAACTCGATCAAATAGAACGTTCTCTTGAATATTTTGAACTTGCAGACGGACGTTATTCTGTTGGAACAGGTAATTTTATTGAACTTCAAAATGCTGCAAATGAATATTACAAAGCTCAGTTGGATTACGTAGATGTAATAAGTGAATATAATCAAGTTTATGCTATGCTTGAAAAATCTATAGGAATGAGATAATGAAAAAATTTTTTACTGTATTTACAATAGTTTTAATTTTAGTAATTGGAATATTTATTTTTGTTCCTAGGAAAAAAAATAATCAATCTATAAAAACAGCAGAAGTTATAAGACACAACTTAAGTCAACCGTAGAAGCATCAGGAACTGTTAATCCCGTTCAGTCTGTTAATATTGGCTCTCAAGTTTCCGGTAGAATTTATAAAATATATGTTGATTATAATTCACAGGTAAAAAAAGGTCAGTTACTAGCAGAAATTGATCCTTCTTTATTTCAGGCATCTGTTGATAAAGCAAGAGCAGATTTAAGTAATGCCCAATCAAATTATAATAAAGTCGCAGCACAAGTTAATTACAAAAAGGCAAATTATGAAAGATATAACAGGTTATTAGAAAAACATTTTGTATCCAAAGACGAAACGGAATTAGCTTATTCTAATTATATTGCAAGTAAAGCAGAATTGTCGGCAATGCAAGCTTCTATAAATCAAGCAAAAGCAAATTTGGATACGGCAGAAACTAATTTAAATTATACAAAAATAATATCTCCTGTTAATGGTGTTGTTGTTTCGAGGGCCGTTGATGTAGGTCAAACTGTTGCTGCAAGTTTTCAAACACCTGAATTATTTGTAGTTGCAGAAGATTTAACAAAAATGCAAATAGAAGTCAGTGTTTCAGAAGCTGATATTGGTAAAATTAAAGAAGGGCAAAATGCTCAGTATACTTTAGATGGTTATCCTGATGAAAATTTTGAGGGTATAGTATCGCAAGTGAGAATAAATCCCACAACTGTTTCTAATGTAACAACATATACGGTTGTTGTTTCTGTAAATAATGATGAACAAATTTTAAAACCGGGTATGAATGCAAATGTAACAATTATAACTCAAGATAAACAAGATACTCTTTGCGTACCAACTTTAGCGTTAAAATATCTTCCTTCAAATGTTACAGAAAGATATCAAGAACAAGGTGTTTGGGTTATGAATGGTAAAAAACTTGAAAGAATTTCTGTGAAAACAGGATTAAGAGATGGTGATTATACAGAAGTTGAATCAGATAAACTAAAAGAAGGTATGAAGGTTTTAATGCCGGAAAAGAAAATAAAAAAGACTCGTTCCGGTCCACCGAGAATGTTTTAAAGATGAAAAAAGTAATTGTAGTGCAAAATTTAATAAAAACATATCAAACAGGAGATACCTCATTTAACGCATTAAATAATGTATCTTTGACTGTAGAAGAAGGAGAGTTTGTTGCTATAATGGGTGCTTCAGGCTCCGGAAAATCAACCTTTATGAACATGCTTGGTTGTCTGGATAAACCTACATCTGGAAAATATTTTCTTGATGGAATTGATGTAAGTACAATGACAACAAATGAGCTTGCAGACATAAGAAATAAAAAATTAGGTTTTGTTTTTCAGGGTTTTAATCTAATATCAAGAACAACAGCACTTGATAATGTTCAACTTCCAATGATATATGCAGGAATAAAAGAAAATGAGCGAATCGAACGTGCAAAAAAAGCCTTAAAAATAGTAGGTCTTGCAAAACGAGAAAATCACATGCCAAATCAAATGTCAGGAGGACAGCAGCAGAGAGTAGCAATTGCAAGGGCTATTGTTAATGATGCACCGATTATTCTTGCTGATGAACCTACGGGAAATTTGGATACAAAAACAAGTATTGAAGTAATGGAGTTTTTTGTAGATTTAAATGAAAAGCATGGAAAAACGATAGTGTTAGTAACACATGAACCGGATATTGCAGAATATTGCAAAAGAGTTGTAAAATTTAAAGATGGAAATATTGAAAGCGATATTACTAAGGTAAATGCAGGATGATAGATTTCAAATCAACATTAAAAATGGCCTTAAATTCACTAAAAATTAATAAAATGCGATCAGCATTAACAAGTCTTGGAATAATCATTGGAGTTAGTGCAGTAATAATAATGTTAGGAATAGGAACAGGTGCGAGCAAAAAAGTGCAAGCCAATATGGAATCAATGGGGTCAAATATATTAACTATACGTTCAGCTTCAGCAAAATCAGGAGGAGTAAAACAAGGAGCAGGGACCAAAACAACACTAACAATAAAGGATGCAGAAGAAATAAAAAAAATGGCAAATAACATTGATTCTGTAGCAGTTGCATCATCTGAAGGCAAACAATTAATGTACGGTAACCAAAACTGGTCATCAACGGTTTATGGAGTTTCAAAATCTTATTTATATATAAAGAATTATGAAATTATAGACGGAAGAAATTTTTCTAATGAAGATAGCAGAAATTATTCTAAAGTGGCAATAATTGGTTCAACAGTATCATCAGAACTTTTTGGGGATTTAGAACCAGTTGGAAGAGTAATGAGAGTTGGAAATATTCCATTCAAGATTATAGGTGTTTTAAAATCAAAAGGACAAATTGGACCGATGGATCAAGATGATTTGGTTTTCATACCTATAACTACGGCTCAACGTAAAGTTTTTGGAACAGATTTTCCAGGAACTGTTAAACAAATATTGGTAAAAGGTTCGGATACAGAAAGTTTATCGAATTTAGAAAACGAGATTTCAACTATATTAACGACAAGGCATCATCTTGGAAAGAATCAAGATAAAGATTTTGAGATAAGAAATTCTGCAGAGTTTCAAGAAAAAATGCAATCAACAGTAAAAGTTTTTTCATTATTATTGGCATCTATAGCATCGGTATCATTACTTGTAGGAGGAATTGGAATAATGAATATCATGCTTGTTTCAGTAACAGAAAGGACAAAGGAAATAGGAATTAGAATGGCAATAGGAGCTAATGTACAAGATATAAGGCTACAATTTTTATTAGAATCATTTTTACTATCGATGATAGGAGGCTTGATAGGAATAGTAGTTGGAATAGTTGGAGCAGAATCAATAAAGTTTTTTACAGACGAAGTTAATTCAGTTGTAACAGTAGGTTCCATATTATTGTCTTTATGTTTTTCAGCATTTGTAGGAATAGCATTTGGATATTATCCTGCCTATAAAGCATCATTGTTAAATCCTATTGATGCACTAAGATATGAATAATAATTTTACGTTAATAAAAGATAAAAAAGAGAATAAGAAATACAAATAACTTGAAAAATAAAGAAGTTCTTGATAGTATAAGTATGAAAATATGTTAGAGGTAAAATTAAGCATTTTATGGGGCATATTTTAAATAAATAGTAAAAATGCGCGTGTAGCCCAGCTGGATAGAGCGTTTGGCTACGAACCAAAAGGTCGCGAGTTCGAATCTTGCCACGCGCGTTTTTTTTATGAAGTGCCATAAAAGTGCCATAGGGGATTATTCGGGTATGCACTACATTGTATTTCGTTTCAGCATGCTTACGCATTCTTGCACTCAATACGTCCGTGCATCATACGGGCTTGCCACTTCGTGTCATCGCCCTACCGAAAATCCACATTTTATTTTTTATATTTTAAAAGTCATGGTTTGATAAGTTTTTAAAATAGTATTTAATTCTGTTTAAAAGCTTATGTTTTTTCTTTTTAATTTTATGACATTTACAGTCTTTATATTGGCATTTGCCGTTTTGGATATTTAAAATTTCAGGGGTAACGTATTCAACATCAAAGTTATGGATTTTACCTAAGTTTTGTACTCTTTCAAAATAACACATTTGCTTTTCAGGATTTTCAAGAATTAAAATTACTTTTGCTTTCTTACCGGTCATTTTTGAATAATGCATGGCTTGACCGATACTTTCAGCCCATTTATTTGCAAAATCAAATTCTATTGCGTGTGTATCAGTTAAGCAATCAATACGAGTTTTATCAAGATTTTCAAATTCTTCTATGCCGTCATGAGCAGAACACCAAGCATGTTGGTAAGAACTTTCGCTATGATAATGAATGACGTACTTAAAACCGTCAGAAGTATAACCATACTCAAAAGCAGAGGCATTTACATCTTCTTGCAGAAGAAAAAATATTATGCTAATAATAAGTATTTTAAATAGTTTCATAGTAGTTATTCTTATTTTTAATAAAAATATATAACCAAAAATCAAATTACTAATATTATTTTTGTAAATTAATCATATCACTAATTAGATTTTAATGCTAATTATATAAAACTTAGTTTATTAAAATTTATATAAAGCCCTTATAGAATAGAAAAGAGGGCTTTTTAATGAAGTTAACTACAAAATTTGGCAAAAGATTAAAAGAAATTAGAAAACGTAAGGGACTAACTCAAGAACAACTTGCAGATTTAATGGGTATGGAAGTTAATAACATTAGTTATTTAGAACAAGGTAAGCATTTGCCGAAGAAAGAAAATTTAGAAAAATTATGTCAGGCTCTTGATGTTGAACCAAAAGAATTATTTGATTTCGGATACATGAAAACAAAAGCCGAAATTATCAAAGAATTAAATGAAACTATAAATTCTGTATCATTAAAAGATTTGCAATACTTTAAGAAGGTTATTGATTCCTATTTAGAAGCAAAATAGTTTTATCCTATAATTTATTTACCCCCCTCGTATATTGTTCATGAATCTATCTAATTACAATAAATAATAAAATTTATATTTTTATAAAAATCTCATTTGTCATGCAAGTATATTGTTGATATAATGATTTTAGAGGAAAAGTTTATGGAATTAACTAAAGAGCAAATTAATAAAATATTAGAGCTTGCTGATAAAAATTCTAATATCAATGCTGATAATGCTACATCTCAAGATATTTCTAAAGCTTTAATTGAAATTGAAAGAAAAATGAACTTCTTTGACGTCGACGTCAATTTGAGTTCTGACAATAAAAATATCTTAATTGTTGATGATTTAGAACTATCTCTGTATCAGCTTAATCAGTTAATGAAAAAAATTGGCATTCGGTCTTTTGTCGCTAGAAATAAAAATGAGGCTAAAGCTGAAATCATTAAACATCATTTTAATTTCTTGCTCATAGATTTATTTCTTCCGGATAGCCAAGATGGTTTATCGTTAATTCAAGATGCTATTGAGTTAAAAAAGTCAGGAACACAAGATTATAAAATAATTGTTATATCAGGTGCTGATGATAAAGATTTAATTGATAAATGCTATAAACTAGGGGTTGATGGATATGTTACCAAAACTGAATCCTGGCATACAGATATATTAAAATATCTAAATACAGCCCATGAACATAATGACAATAATCTGTTTAATAAAGAAATTATTGATCCTGATGTGGTTTATTACTCCCTTAAAAAATTCAATGAACAAAAAATATACGATAACTTATTATCTGATATAAATGCATCAATTATTGAGGGCTGTAATAACATTTTAATTAACTTGGAAAAAGTTGGTGTATTTGATTCGGACAATACTTATATTCTTGCTGAAATATACAAAATTTGCCAAAATGCAGGTGGCTTATTTCTTTTGGTTAATCCTTCTGAAAAAATTAAAGAAGCAATGGCTTTTGCCTATTTAGAAGGTATGATTCCTATTCTATCCTCTATTGAAAATGCAAAGCAATATATTCAAGAATTAAAAGATAATAATAAAAATAATGACTAAATATTTATAATATGTTAAAATTGAGCAGTTAAATTTAATAGAGATAAAATATATGAATTTTTTCAAGAAAAAACCAAATTATAAACCAAATTCAAATGATATCCAAATTCCTATTATTACAATTAATAATACCGGTAATATATTATATTCTAATAACTCAGCTAATAAACTATTTGATGCACGTAATTTACAAGGAAGTAACGTTACCGATATTATTAAAGCTGATTTGCCTTCTATAATTAATGGTAGTAATAATTCAATTAGAAAATCTTTTCAAATATTAGGGCAAAATGAAAAATTTGTTGAAATTACTTCTAAAGAAAATCCTTTAGAACATTATTTTATTCTTACTTTTTTTGAAGTTTCAAAAGATTATATATTAATGAATAAATTGATAGATTATCGTACGAATATGGATAATTTAGGGAAAAATAAAAATATTTTTCTATCTCAAATGTCTAATGTGTTTAAATCACCAATGCATTCTATCATGGGCTATTCTCAAGCAATTCTTGAAGGAATGGGTGGTGATATTGATGAAAAACAACAAAAATATTTATCAATAATTTATAAACATTCTGAAGAATTATTTAAAATTATAGATAGAGTTACAGAACTTTCAACAATAGAAGCTCAAATTACTAATTTTACATATAAAAATTTTCACATTTCTAATCTATTGAATGATATAGATTCTGAATATAAATCAAAAGCAGTGAATAAAGGTATAAATTTTAATATAGATACAGATAATTTGTCCCAAAAAGTTGTTTATGGTGATGAAAGTGTTTTGAAGAAAATACTTTCATATTTGATTGAAAATGCTTTCTTAGCTTGCGAATTTGGAACAATAAATGTTATTT
>JAFQYI010000021.1 GCA_017406505.1 bacterium | reverse complement strand
CCATTGCTAATAATGCAATTGAAACTTGTTCTCCGGTAGACAAAAGCATATCCATTTCTCGTGGTGATGGATTTGGAGTTACTTCTTTTGCTAAACTAACTAAATAATCAGTTGTATGCCCCATAGCAGAAACTACAACAACTACATTATTTCCATTTTTTTGTTCTTTTAATGCTGCTCTTGCTACATTGTGAATTTTTTGAGGATCGGCAACTGATGTACCACCGAATTTTTGTACTATTATACCCACTTCTATTCACCTTCTACCATTTTTAATGTTTCTTCTAATCTTTGTCTTATTGATTCCATTTTATATTCGTTTGAATATTTATCTGTTAATCTGTCGCAATATTCTAACGCTCTGCTTATATTGTAATGCGAAGGTGAAAGTTGTGCAAGATTATCATAAGAAATCGTACTAATGTATAAGAAATCTCTTGTGTCATGATATTCTTTGGGTAGAGTTTGTAATAATCCTATTGCTTCTTTTGGTTTTTTTAGTGCATTATATACTTCTGCTTTTGTTAATATTGCTTCATAATATTCAGGATTAATTTCTAGTAATTTATCAATTTTATCCAATGCGTCTTGATATAATTCTTCTTTTACCAATAGTCTTGAATACAGATTATTAACCTCAAAAGAATTTGGTGCTTTTTTATAAGCAGTTCTTATTTTTCTTAAAGCTTCTTTATAGTTTCCTTTTTGTATCAGAAGGTTTACATATCCGGTATATGCTTCTATCAAATCCGGATTATAATCTATTGCTTTTATGTAGTATGTTTCAGACTCTTTCAAATCGTCAATTTTATAATAACAAGATGCTATTTTTTCATATAAATACAAGTGTTTTCTTGATGATTTAATACAATTAAAATAAGCTTTTATTGCACCTTTATAATCTGTATTTTTAAATAAGATATTACCGATTTTTTCGTGAGCAACTCCATTATTGTTATTAATCTCAGTAATTTTTGTATATAAATGAAGTGCCGGCGTTAAATTTCCTTCTTTTTCATAATTTTCAGCAAGATAATAAAGTGTTAATTCATTTTCTCTGTTAAGTTCAAACGATTGTAAAAACTTTTCTTTTGCTTCTGCATACCTTTCAAAAATTTGCAGTGCCATTCCCCAGTATGTATAATATTGAAAATTATTTTCATTTCCTTTGGCATTAGCTGAAAAACAACTTAAACATTCAGCTTCTTTACCTTTTTTTGCAAGGATTATACCTTTTATCATTATACTATCAGGATAATTAGGACGAATATTTAGAGATTTTTCTATATATAAAAAGGCTTCATCATACTTTTCCAGTTTAAATTTGCATAATGAAAGATATAGTAACGTATCAGGATTATTTTGATTAATTTTATAGGCTTCTTCCAATGTAGTTAAAGCTTCTTCATATTTTGCCAAATCACAATTTATAAGACCTGAGTAATGTAATGCTAAGAAATCTTTGCTGTTTAATTTTAATGCTTGTTTTAAAATTTCCAAAGACTTAAATTTTTTACCTTTTTGAGCGAGAGCAATTGCATAATTTGTATATATTTCGGAATTATCAGGAGAAATTTTGCAAGCTTTTTTAAAATAATTTTCACCTTCTTTAAATTCATTTTGTAATATATAGCATGCAGAGATTAAAGAATAAGCCGTTCCGTTTGTATTTTCCAATCTGATTGTCTTAAAAAAGCTTTTTAAAGCTTCTGTAAAAAGACCTTTTTTCATCTGAATTTGACCGAGATTTAAGTGAACAAGTGGAGAATTTGGCTGCATAATGGCAGAAGTTTCAAGCTTTTCAAGTGCACTCTCTAAATCTTCATTTTGTGATAAATTTATACCCCAATTTACATAAGCTAAATATGGAATTTGAAGAGAACCTTCAGAATTTTTTGTGTATTCATCTATTTTTTTATCAAATTTTCTAATTCTGGCACGTAACTTATTTATAAAATTTATCATTTAATTTCTCCTGCTGAAAAATTATTAATTTTTGAATAGATATTCCATAAAAATTGATAAGTTCTATATATTTTAAGTCTTTATCAAATTTCATATAAACCTTTTATTGTATAAATATTTTAACACAAAATAACGTATTTGTATTGATTTTATATTTTTCTTATGATTAAATTTAGTTACTGGCGTAGATTTTACCTCAAAAATTTACGTTCGCGGCTAAAGATAAAAATTTTTTATCTGCTGAAATAATAAAATCAAGTATTTATTATTTCTTGAACACAATATAAAACAAGGAGATATGACCGAATGGTTAAAATTAAATTAAAAAGAATGGGCTATAAAAAGAACCCTTTATACAGAATCATTGTAATAAATGCAACTACTAAAAGAGAAGGTGCTCCTATTCAACAATTAGGTCACTACAATCCAAAAACAAAAGAAATGAAACTTGATAAACAAGCTGCACTTGATTGGATTTCTAAAGGTGCACAACCTACAGATACAGTTAAGTATTTGATTAACAATGCCACAGAAGAAGGAACTTTAGATTATAAACCTTCAACTAAAGAAAAATTATCTAAAAAAGCATTAGCTAAGAAAGCTGCAGAAGAAAAGGCTGCTGCCGAAGCTGCTGCAGCTGAAAGTGCTGAATAATTTTTTTGATATTATACATTTGCCGCTTTATAATAAAGCGGCTTTTTTGGTATTATGGTTATGAAAAAAGTTTTTGTTATATTACCTGATAAGCACCCTTATTCGCTTTGTGCAAAAAGTTTTGCTCAAGGCTTTGAACATTTGGGATATTATGTTGGGTATGAGTTTTCGTCCCAAATTGATAATAATTTACTTTTTAATTTCTCTCCTGATATTTTAATTTGTTTTGATTTTTCTGAATTAAATGAGGGGCTTTTATTTGATATTAAGAATAAAAAAAATGATACTATATTCATTTTTAATTTTTTAACTTCATTAAATTTGCATCTTGATAAAAAAAGTATTGAAAATTTAAAAAATTTTGATGCAAATAAAATTATTTTTACTGTAGATAAATCAAATATTAAAATTTTACCGGAAGCTATGTATATTTCAAACAGTATCAACTATAAAAAATATAAATCTTCATATAGTGGGTATTCTAAAGGTATAACGTTATTATCTAATCCTGATAACATTAATGTTTTAAAGGTTATAACAGATTTAATATCTGAATTTGGACAAATTAGCATTTATGCTGACGAAATAGACTATGTAAATAGTTTGGATAATGAATTATGGAATGATATTGATGATATTTCTATTAAAGAACTGTACAAAAAGTCTTATTGTTTTGATATTATTGATGAAAAATCGAGGGCAAAAGTTTTATCATCAAGTTTTATTACGGTTGTTCCAATTACGCAAACACTTAATGGTATAGATTTTAGAATTTTAGAGGCTTGTGCATCATCGTCATTTGTTATTTGTGAAGAATCTCCCGAAATCATACGGTTATTTGATTCCGGAAAAGAAATTGAAACTTATAAAAATACATTTGAATTAATTGATAAAATAAAATTTTATTTAAAAAATCCTTCAATAGCTCGTAAAATAGCTGATAATAGTAGAAGTACGGCAGTTAATAATCATAATGTTTTTGATACAGTAAGAAAAATTTCTGATATAATTGATGATAAATTTGGTAAATAAGGAATATATATGGCTAAAATACTAGTTATCGATGATGATGAATCCGTAAATGAACTTGTTAAAATTAATTTAGAACTTTCAGGTTATAATGTTATTTCTGCAACTGACGGTATTTCAGGTTTTGCTTCAGCAAAACAAGAGCAGCCTGATTTAGTAATTCTTGACGTAATGATGCCTGATGTTGATGGGTATACTGTAGCAAAAAGAATTAGAGAAAATAATCTTATTAAAGATACCCCTATAATTATGCTTACAGCACTTGGCATGCTTGATAATAAAGTAAAAGGATTTGATATAGGTGTTGATGATTATCTTGTAAAGCCATTTGAAATCGAAGAACTAAAAGTAAGAGTTAGAGCTTTATTAAAACGTACAGATAAAATTCCTCAATCTGTAGCTACAAAAGAAATTTTACAAATGGGAGATATAACGCTTTTGCCGGAAACTTATTCTATTAAAATTAAAGATAATACCGTAAAAGTTACCCCTATTGAATTTGATATTATAAATTTACTTATGCAAAATTATGGAAACATGGTTTCCGGTTCAAAAATATTAACTGATATATGGGGATATAATCCTGATGATGATGTAGAGACAATAAGAGTTCACATAAGGCATATTAGAACAAAATTGGATAAAATTTCCGGAAATAAAGATTATATTGAAACTATTTATGGTGGTGGATACAGACTTGTTCCTGAAGGTGTTGAAAAAAAGAAAAAAAACAAAAAAGCTGATATATAATAGTTAGATCATAATTCAGCAGTAACATATATTTTATAGAAGATATTTGTTTTAACTGGTATTTAGTTAATTTCTATGTTTCTATAAAATAGTCTAATTTTTAACAAGTAAAAAAAATGTCGGCAGAGAAAGTATTGAAGGAGAACACTGCCGACAGCGATATTTATTAAATCTTTTTATCCGAAATACAAAATATTGATAAAATTCCGGCTGATAAACAAATTAAAAGCCCTGCTATATATGTATAAACATATCCATTAATATTTAATGTATTAAAAAATGAAAACAAAAACTCAAATATAACAACACCAAATAACATTCCAAATCGTCCTGTCATTCTGTGTAACCCTGCTACAGCACCTGCATTATTTTCTTTTGCCTGTGCCATAATAAAGTTATTGTTTGATGTGATAAAAAATGAAAACGATATTCCTAAAAGGATAAAGAAAAGAATTATGTATAAAGAACTCGTTTTTTGAATATTAAGAATAAATATTAATATTGAAAAAACAGATAAAATTCCTGCTATACTGCTAATTTTAGCAGCATTAATATTTTTCGAAATTTTTCCGTAAATTAAACTAAAAGTCATATAACTTGCAGAATAAATTACAAATAATGAACCAATTTGTACTTCTGAAAAGCTCTTTACTTCTGTCAAATAAAATGGCATAAGAAAATTATTTCCGGCTAAAAATGCAGAAATTAAAAACATTGCAATATTTCCTGCCGTAAAATACCTATTCTTAAATAAATTTAAATCTACAAGTGCATTTTCCTCTTTTAAACAATGGATAATAAACCATAACGAAAGTATTAAAGATATTATCAAAAGAATAATTAATATGGGATTTGAAAAGCCAAAAGTATTTAATCTGTTTAACCAAAAAGTTAATCCCAAAATAGCAAAAAAGCTTAGAATAGAACCCTTAATATCAAAATTGCTGTATCTCATTACATTATTTTCTATCTTGTCATAAAACAAGTTTCCATTTTTTAAAATAAGTGCAATAATAGCAATTCCAACAGGAATATTTATTAAAAATATCCAATGCCATGATAATAATCCCGTAATTAAACCACTTAAAGGAGAACCCAACATAATTCCAAGTGCAGCAGCAGATGCACTTAGTCCAAAACCCATACCTCTTTGTTCTTTTGGTAAAAATTTTCCTATAATAGCCTGAGGAAGAGCATATAATATAGAAGCTCCTATTCCTTGTATAATTCTTGATATAATTAATTGTCCTAAATTTTGAGAAATTGCACAAAATAAAGAACTTAGAGTAAAAAGAACAAAACCGAATATAAAAAGTTTTTTTAATCCAATTCTGTCAGCAAGTTTTCCACAAATTAATAAAAGAGAAACAACAAGTAGATTATATGACATTATAACCCACGAAACATCAGCTTTATCAACAAGAAAATCAGCCGCTATTGCCGGTATGGAAACATTAATAATATATGTATCAAGATTTACCATAAATGACGCTGCGGCTGTTGATATGATTAACGGAAGATATTTGACAGCTGTTTTATTATCCATTAAACTGCCGCCTTTTCTTTTTTATATAAAGCCTGTTCTTTTAAAAATCCTATTTTATCTGCATTTCTTCCTTCTGTCCAATAATCTGTATCATTTGCCATACATGCAATATTTATTATTGAATCCATATTCGTTGTATTAATTCCTAATTTTTTTCCGATTGTTGCTATCGGAACCATTGAATACGGAACATCTTCAGAAACATATCTATGATGCATGCTTCCCGGTGCATATTGAATTTTAAATGCAGAAATGTTTTTTATTGTATCATAAATATTGTCGTAATGTAAATTGTATAAACTGCACATTATTTCACTTACATTCATTACATTTTTGAAAAACATTCTCGCAATTTTACATCTTTCTTCATCAACTTTTTCCATAATCCTTGCAATTGAAGGTGTTATATCATAAAAAGAATTTTGATAAGAACCCATTTGCTCAATTCGACTCATATTTAGTAAAGTCGTTATTGTATGCAATACTGACGACGGATTGCTGAAACTAGTTTGCCAAACATTTTCTGCTCTGTAAAATTGAGGATAAATCTTATTTACTATTTTTAATACATCATCAGTTTTTTCATCATCAACACAAGCAAACATTACAGCAGATTTCATACTCTTTATTAAAATAGTATCATTACCTTTAAGCTTTGTAGTATAAATAAAAGAGCCAGTTTCACATACAATAAAGTCTTTTTCTCTATTAATTGTTTTAAAATAATTGTTACAATTAACTGCAGAAAATCCTCCACAAGGGAATATAATTATTTGTCCTTTATGACCATATTTACCTATCAATTCTTCATAAACATCTTGTGCAAATGCTGGGGTATTAATAAAAATTATATCTGCTCTTTGAATAGCATTAACCGTATCTTCTTCTATATAGTTCGTTTTAACAATAATTGGTTTTTTGTATTTTTCAAACATTCCTTCAATTTTGATTTGACCGGCTATCTTAAACATCTTTAATTTTGAATTGTGAGGATATACAGATGATAATAAAACATCATAACCATCATTTTTTAAGTCTGATGCCATTGCAAATCCACCGTGTCCACTTCCAAGTACTGTAATTTTCATCATAAGCCCCCTTGTGTTAGGCTTGCCTAACATGAATATATTAACACAATGAATAATTTTTAAAATAGTTTGTTAGGTGTATTTAACATTTTTTTACAAAGTAAAGTGTTAGAAAAATAAATGAAGAATTTTACCCAATTGGCTAATTGTTAGAAAAATATTATACCGATATATTAATAATATCTTTTTCATACTTCCAACTATTCTTAATTCCAGACAGTAGAGCGAATATTTATTCGCTCTTTTTTTATTATTGGTTATGTTAAAATATTTTTATGAGGTTTTTATGTTAAATTTTGATTCTCTTACTTTAAAAGCTTTTGTAAATGAAAATGAACAATTTTTAAACGGTGCATCTTTAAAAAAAATTCAACAGCCTTCTCGTAGAGAGTTGATTTTGCAACTTAGAAATTATGGAGAAAATAAAAAATTATATATTAATATTAACCCTGAATTTTTTCATATATGTTTTGTTGAAGATTTCAATAAAAGGGGAATTTCAATTCCAAATGAAGCACCTATGTTTTGTATGCTTCTTAGAAAATATATATATAATGCAAAAATTTCTAATGTTATTGTGCCTATGGGCGAAAGAATTTTAGAATTTCATTTTGAATATAAAGATGTTTTACAAGAATCTCAAAGATTATGTTTAACTTTTGAGCTTATGGGAAAATACAGTAACATTATTTTATACAATTTTGATACAAAAATAATTTTAGGTTGTGCACACAATGTCGGTGAAGAAAAAAGTAAATATAGAGAACTTGCCGGTACTCTTCCCTATATATACCCTCAACAACAATTAAAAACAGATATTACAAATGAACAAGAACAAAATTTTATTCATAAATATGCTGATATTTTGGATACTACTTCTTTTGCATACGAAATATCTAGTGATTATTTCTATTTTACCAATCCTCTTGTAAAGCAATTCCTTAATTTTCTTCAAATAAATGAATTAGATAATAATGCATTACTAAAATTTTTAAATTTCAGTAAAAATATTTTTTCTTTTAAAAATTTACAGCCTTCGTTAAGTAATGATTTTGATGAATTTTCTCCTGTTCTTTTGGATAATTTCAAAAAATGTGATTCTTTTAACAGTATGATTAATGATTATTTTGAATATCATCAAATCCAAAAACTTTTAAAACAAAAAAAGGAAAAGTTATATTTTATACTTAATTCAAAAATTAAAAAACTAAAAAATCAAATAGGAATTTTTAAAACAAAATTGCTTGATATTGAAAAAGCTGATATTTATAAAAATAAGGCTGATATTTTGATGACGAATATCTATGCACAAGTCAAACCTATTATAAATCTTATTAATCCATATAATGATGAAAATATACAAATAGAACTTGATACTAACTTAAATATAGTTCAAAATGCTAACAGATATTATAAACTCTATAAAAAAACGAAAACTGCCATTGAATATTCTAAAACTAAAATTGAAGAATTAAATTCAATTCTTGCTAAATACGAAGAACAAGTTTTTTATATTGAAATAGCTTCAAATTTGGAAGAAATAAATGAAGTGATGTTTGAACTTGATATAAAGAATGATACGGAAATAAAAAAACAAGTAAAAAAAGAATATTTATTAGAGAACTTTGACATAGAAGGTTTTAAAGTTTTTGTAGGAAAAAATTCATTACAAAATGATTATTTGCTTTCCAAAATAGCAGCTCCTGAAGATTTATGGTTTCACCCATTAAATATGCCGGGAGCACATTTGATTTTAAAAAAGAATAACAAACAAGTTCCAGATAATGTTCTTTTACAATGTGCCAAACTCACAAAAAAATTTTCTAAAACCTCAAAAGATATAAAAATTCCGATAATTTATACCGAAAGAAAATATGTAAAAAAAGCAAATTCTAAAATAGCATTTGTAACATATAGAAATGAAAAAGAAATATATTGTTGATTTTAATTTGTAAAATATTAAGACATGTAACAATTTTATCACATGTTGAAATTGAGTATATGTAAAATGTTTTTATATAAGTAAGGGTATACGAAATCTTAAATTGAAAGATTTGTATAAAAGAGAGTACGAGGGACAGAGTATGGGTTTAGGTTTATCATTTGGTCATTTGTCAATGAGTTCTAAAAATAACTCAATGAATTCAAACAAGAATAGCAATAATAATTTATCAAATAATAATCAGAATAATTTGAACCATTTTGAAACAGCAGGTAGTTTAGCTTTTAAAGGAGAATCAGCAGGTTCTTTAGCGTTTGTTAATAGTGAAACAGCAGGTAGTTTGGCTTTTATGGGAGAATCAGCAGGTTCTTTAGCATATAGTGGAGAATCCTTTGATACGGCATCTTTTGGTGGTGATTTTGGTTTTAGTTCCTCAGATGGTGGTTCTTCTTTAGCATTTTATTCATAGATAAAATTTATAAAAAAGATTTATAATTCGTACTCAATTTTTTAACATACTAATAAAGTTAGTATGTTTTTCTATTATATGAAGTAATTCTTCTAAACGAGTCTTATTATGAATGTAATTATATCCAAGTAGGACTTCAAATTCTGTAGCTTTTCTATGAAGATTTCTATCTATGCGGCGAACTGAAGAAGTTCTAATATTTCCTGCTCGACGTATTAAATCAAGTTCTGTTTCTGATAAATATTCCAGTAAATATTTTAATAGTTCTGATTGAAATTTAGCATTTACAAAAGAAACTGTTAAATCATGTAGTTTTTTCAAATTTTCAGTTATATAAATTGTTTTTTCTCTAATAAACAGTTCCCAAACAGCATCACCAATATGTGCATAATTTTTTATATTAAGTTCCCTCATATTAAAAATTATACTATAATAAAAAAAATCATAAAATATGGAGATTTATATGAAAATTTTATTAGTTACAGATTTGTATCCGATTGGGGATAGTGGAGAGCCTGTTACAATTAAAAATTTTGCAAAAAAATGGCAAGAAGCAGGGCATACAGTAGATGTTATAAGACCAAATTTTCTTTTAAATACAATTATTAGAAAAAAAACTATATTACCTGAAAAAATATATTGTGAAGATAACATTACTATTTATAATCTAAACTTTTTAACTCCATTCTTTTTTAATGTTAAGAATAAATTACCCGAAGATTTTTATATAGGTTCATACAACTTAGTTGTGAGTCATATGCCATCCGGAGCATTGATGGCATTAAAACTATTAGGAAAATGTGGGGGAATTCCTTTAGCTGTATCTGTTCATACTTCAGATATAACGGTTTTAACAAGACCATTATATAAATTGTATTTTGCACCTGCATTAAGAAAAGCATACAAAAGAGCTGATGCTATTTCTGCAAGAAGCTTTATGCTATCTGAGAAAATAAAAGAATTGTCTGAATACGCTGTCAATAAAACATTTATTGCTCCTTCCGGAATAAATAGTGATATTATTGAACCACAAGAATTTTTTGAACAGAAAGCTGTTAAGTCAAAAAAACCTTTTATTATAACAACGACTGCTAAATTAATAAAAAGAAAAAATATTGATATTATAATAAAAGCTCTTGCTAAAATAAAAAATACAGATTTTATATTTAGGATTATGGGCGATGGAGCAGAAAAAGAAAATTTGCAAAATTTAGCAAAACAATTAAATATTTCTGATAAAATAATTTTTGAAGGTTATATTCCTAACATTGAAGTTTTGAATATATTAAGTCAATCTGATTTATTTATTTTGCTGAGTGAAAATGAAACTTTTGGCTTATCATATCTTGAGGCTGCTGCAAGAGCCAATATTGTTATTGCTACCAAAAATGATGGTATAGATGGCATAATACAAGATGGTGTTACAGGCTTTACATGCAATCCTGATGAAAATGAACTTGCAAATTTAATTGATAATGTTATGAATTTATCCGAAGAGAATATTAGAAATATTTTACTTAATCAAAGAAAATATCTTATTGATAATGATGAAGTTAAAGTTAGTCAGCAATATTTGGATAAAATTTTTAGTATTTGTGGATTATAAACTGTCCATTCGGGGAATATTGTAATATTTTTTCATAAGTATAATTCTTACTAAGAAAAGAGAATTATAAATTGCCTGATAAATTTACTAAATTAATAATTGTGTTTATATCATTATTTATGCAAATTTTATTTATGAATGTTTGCAAACATTCTTTGATAGTATTATTTTCTTCTTTTTTAACCTTAGCAATTATTTTTTTAACCCTGCAAATAAATAACAAAAAACAGACTGCATATATAATAAATGAAAACAATATATATGAATTAATACATGATTTAAAAACACCTGTTACAGCAGGATTACAGATTACAGATTTATTCTTAAACGAAAAATTTGGTGAAATTAATAGTTTGCAAAAAGAAATTTTAATTCAAATGCATAATTCTTCACAATATGTATTTTCTTTGATAAACAATATATCTACAATTTGTGCGTATGAACATGATAACATAAATTGGAATTATGAAATTTTTGACATAAATAAGATAATAAAAACTTGTATTCAAGATTTAAAATATATTGCAATGGATAAAAGATGTTCAATTTTATTTGATTATTCAGATGAAGAAATTTTTGTATTTGCATCAAAACTTCAAATTAGCAGGGTATTATATAATTTAATTACCAATGCTGTAAATTATTCTTATCCTGATAGAATTATTACCGTTATAACGACAATAAAAGAAGATAAATGTTATTTTGAAGTAAACAGTTTTGGAGATAAATTGAGTAATGAAAATATTAATAATATTTTCGAAAAATACAAAAGTTTAAAAAAGACAGGAAATGGATTAGGTTTATATATATGTGATTTAATTTTAAAACAACATCGATGTAAGATGACCGTAATCAGTAATAATAAAACAGGAAACTGCTTCAAATTTAATTTAAAATTATCATCAAAAATACCTGCCAATAATATTAATATATAAATATAGCTATTTAGATTATTTTTTATCAAGTTTATTGAAAATTTTTCTCAAAATACCATTATTTTCTTTTAATAAAATATTTGCTTGTTCAAAGTCTAAGCCATATTTGATATTTGAAATTGAAGCTTTTAAATTATAGTTATTCTGTTGCAAAACTTCAATAGCATTATTTTCAGAAACATTAGCAATTTGAGCTACAATTTTTGAAGCACGAATTTTTAATTTTTCATTTGTTGGTTTGACATCAATCATAAAATTTTTATACACTTTACCAATTTTGACCATAGAAGCAGTTGTCAGCATATTTAGAATAAGTTTTTGAGCTGTTCCGGCTTTCATTCTTGTAGAGCCGGAAATTACTTCAGCACCTGTTTCTGCACATATAAATATATTGGCATATTGTTTCATCAAAGCATTAATATTAGATGTTACGGCAATGGTTTTACACTTACGTTGATTTGCAAGCTTTAATATTTCAACAACATAAGCAGCATTACCACTTGCTGATATTGCAACAATAGTGTCATCATGGTTGATATTGAGTTTTTCAAAATCTTCTTTTGCAAGTTCTGGTTTATCTTCTGCACCTTCAATAGCATGTCTTAAGGCATAATCACCACCTGCAATTATACCAATAACCATTGTTTCAGGAACAGAAAATGTAGGAGGACATTCGGAAGCGTCTAAAACACCTAATCTTCCACTTGTTCCTGCTCCAAAATATATTAATCTTCCACCTTTTTTAAAATTTTCAACAATTATATCTACTGCATTTGATATAATGGGTAAGCATTTTTGAACAGCTAAAACGGCATTAAAATCTTCTTTATTAATCATTTCAACAATATCAATTGTTTCTGATATATCTATATCTATAGTATTTTGATTAATATTTTCAGTGTTAGAGTTATACATTATTTTCCTCTACTATTTTAACACCATCTTTTATTGTTTTTAAATTTTCAAAAAATATGAATTCATCAGGTTCAAAAATAACATCAAGATTAGGAGTTAATGTATAAAAAATTGCACCACTACCTGACATATAAGAATTTTTTAAAAAAACTTTCATATTATTGACCGGATGATATTTTTTTCTCATAGGTGTTTCTAAATCATTATTAATAAGACTTTCATCAAATTGGCCTCTTAATATCAGATTTAACATTTTTTCTGTATTATTTAGTGTTTCTTTATTTTCTAATAAATCATATTCCTCAAAGGCTTCTTTTGCACTAATTTTAATACATTTTGGTTTAACAATAGAAACAGGAAGTTCTAAAAAAGGTATCGACCTTACTTTTTCCCCTCTTGAAGAACAAATAGCACACCCCCCTTTTAAACAAAAATTCAAATCAGAACCTAATTCAGCACAAATTTGGTTAATTTGTTCATTAGATAAAATATTCTCAAACAGATGATTTAATGCAAACAAAGTTGCAGCAGCATCAGAACTACCACCTGCAAGTCCGGCCTGAACTGGAATATTTTTTTCCAAATATACAGATAATTTTACGTTATTTATCTTACTTGCTTCAAAAAATTTTTCAGCAGCTTTCCATATCAAATTTTTTTCATCGTATGGTATTTCATCAGAAGTTCCGGATAATTCAATTATAAGATTTTCAGCTTGTTCAATACGCACGGTCAAATAATCATACAAACTTATTGTATGCATTATACTTTTTAAATCATGAAAACCATCTACGCGTTTACCAACTATTTCAAGAGTAAGATTGATTTTAGCTGGGGCTTGAACTTTAACTTCTTTCATACATTATTCCTTAATTTTTCAGATAATTCGCCAATTTTTTCAATAGATAATGTTTCTCCTCGTATATTTTCTGATAAATCCAAATCTACTAAAGTTTTTTGAATTGCAGTCTTAGAAAAACCTCCTATCAGAAGTGAATTTTTAAGATTTTTTCTTCTGGTTCCAAAGCAAGCTTTTGCGACCTTTTTAAAGAAAGAATAATCGGAAAGTTTTAATCGAGGATTTTTATTAACATAAAACTTTATAATTGCAGAATTAACTTTTGGAGCAGGAAAAAAAGATTTTGCACCAACAAATCGAATTATTTCTGTATCTGCATAGAATTGTGATAAAATAGACAACAAGCCATAAGCTTTTTGCTCTGAATTTTCATTTGCAGTAATTCTTTTTGCAGCCTCAAGTTGGGTCATCATAATAATTTCAGAAATAGCATTCCTGTTTTTATTATCTAAATCATCAACTTCACCAAGCAGATGAGCAATAATAGGACTGGTTATATAATAAGGAATATTTGCTACAACTTTGATATTAGCTCCAAATTGAGAAATATCGGTTTTTAAAATATCAGAATGAACTATTTTTAAATTATCGGCATCAATTTTTTGAAGTTCATTTATCATATCTTCATCAAGTTCAATAGCGATAACTTTTTTTGCAAAATTAATAAGTTGTTCAGTAACAAAGCCTAATCCTGCTCCAATTTCAACAACGGTATCATTTTTAGTAATATTGGCAGCATTGATAATATCATCAATAACGTTATTATCAATTAGGAAGTTTTGCCCCAATCTTTTTTTAGCTCTATATTTTTTTGCTCTTTCAAAGTAATTCATAACATAAATAATAATACAAAAATTTTTGAAACAAAAATAAAAAAAAATCGTCAAAATTTTTGTAAGAAAAAGAGTAAGGAAGTATGGAATGAAAGAATTATTGGATTGTGAAAGTGAATATTATTATGATGAAAAAAATGAAACAGATGAAAACAAAAAAATATTTAATACAATAATTTATAAGGATGACTTATTACAATCATATTTGAAAGATATTGGTCGGATAAAATTGTTAAAAACAGAAGAAGAACTAGAATTAGGAAGAAGGACAGCATTAGGAGATGAAGAAGCAAAAAAGAAATTAATTCGTTCAAATTTGAGATTAGTTGTAAGCATTGCAAAAAAATATACAGGACAGGGTGTATTATTTTTGGATTTAGTCCAAGAGGGTTCAATGGGTTTAATTAGAGCAGCAGAGAGGTATGATTATAAAAAGGGGTTTAAATTCAGTACGTATGCAACATGGTGGATAAAGCAAACGATAGTAAGAGCAATAGCAAATTATTCAAAGACAATAAGAATACCGGTACACATGGCTGAAAAAATCAGGAATTATAAAAAAATATCAACAGAACTAACAAAAAAAATAGGTCGAGAGCCTTCAGTAGAAGAGATAGCAGAAGTAATGCAAATATCAACAAAAAAAGTTAAAAGTATTATAAATGCAATGCAAAGAGATGCAATAAGTCTTGAAACTCCAATTACAGACAATTTAACATTAAGTGATTATATAGAAGATGAAAAGTCAGAATTTCCGGAACAGCAAGCACAGGAATATTATTTAAAAAAGGATATATCTCTATTATTAAATGAATTAAATAATAGAGAACAGAAAGTGTTAATAGAGAGATTTGGAATAGATGGAAACAAACCCAAAACATTAGAACAATTGGGTAAAGAAACAGGTTTTTCAAAGGAGAGAATAAGACAAATAGAAAATATTGCAGTGATGAAGCTCAGACAGTCAAGTAAAAAAACAAAAATGATTGATTATTTGAATTAGATTTCATTCAGAATATAAAAATGGGGGGCTTGCCAAATTTTAATGAAACAGCAATAATTAATTAAATATGTCTTTGAAAATATACCATAAGCTGATTAAGAATCAAGTTCCAACCATGGATTTGTATAGTATATTTTCTTAAATACTTTAATAACCCTGTGATATAAGATTCAAAGATTTAAAAAATAAAAAGCTGAAACGAAGCAAATCCTATAAACCAATCAAAGTAAATACTTGGTTTTAGGGTTCGCTTCATTTTTATATAAACTTTTTTATTATATGTTTATGGAGCTAAAATTACTATCACATTTCGACCTTCTAAAGATGGTTTTCTTTCAACTGTCATTTTTACATCTTGAAGATCTGTTAAAAATCTATCTGCCAAATCATAAGCTAACTTGCTATGCTGCATTTCCCGTCCCCTCAGCATTACAACAATCTTAACTTTATTTCCATCAGCTAAAAATTTTTTAATGTTTTTTATTCTTACATTATAATCATGGACATCAATTTTGTATCTTATTTTAATTTCTTTTATTTCAACAACTTTTTGTTTCTTTTTAGCTTCTTTGGCTCTTTTTGCCATTTCATATTTATATTTCCCAAAATCAAGAATTTTAGCAACAGGCGGCTCTTGGTTTGGTGATACTATAACCAAATCTAAATCTTTATCTTGTGCCATTAGTAATGCTTTTGATGTCGCTACAACACCATGATTTATACCTTCATCATCAATTAATCTTACTTCTCTTGATGTAATTCGTTCATTTAATATTGAACTGCTTTGATTAAAATCTTTACTGATAACTTTCTCCTTTTTTCTCTATTCTTTCGTTGTTTTATTCTAACAGGAATTTGAGCTTATAGCAAGAGGGGGATAATAATTCCTGTAAAAATATTAGTCGTTTTAAACATAAAAAAACCACGATTTATATTTGCGTGGTTCTTTGTTTTTTATAACAATTTATGATTTTTATTCTACGCTATTCTTTAACTATTTCTTCTTTAGCTTCTTCTTCTTTTTCTTCCTTCTTCTGTGGTACTAACATTGAGATTACAGGATACTTTCTTGAATAAACTTCTTTATCGTTATCATAAACATAAAATGTTAAATCAGATACACTGTAATCCATTACAATTTTGATATTATTTAAAAAAGCATTATAAACAAAATCTTCATTTGGAATATTTACTGTTGCATTGCCTAAATCAATTTCTTTTCCATTACTTGCTACGGCTTTTATTGATAATTTATGTTCACCTACACTCCAATGAGGACCACATAATATAACCATGTCAAAATTAAATTCTGATGGCATTGCTAAAGTTGTAAAATTATTATAAACATTGATACAAGTTAATTTTTCTTTTTTAAAAATAACTGTTTCTGCTAGTATTAAATATTCAGACATTATTTCTCCTTTTCTT
>JAFQYI010000020.1 GCA_017406505.1 bacterium | reverse complement strand
GACGATGAAAACAATAAAAGAAGACCCAAATAGGTAATGAAATAAAAAAGTAATTACAAGTAAGGAAAGGACTAAAATTCTTTCCTTACTTGTAAAAGAGGAGTAAAGATGGACGGAGTAACAGGATTAAAAGGCTATAGTGCATTAAGTACAGAACTAAAAAGTAAAATAGCAGATATTAATTTAGATGATGGATTATCTCAAGAAGAAGTAACAAAAGCAGGTTTATCCGATGAAGACATTCAAGCTATTAAAGATGCCGGATTCGTTGTTGATGACGATATAAAGCTTGAAACTGGAGATACTGAAGAAACGGATGATGCAGGATCTATAGAAGAACTAGAAGCACAAAAAAAACAAGTTGAAGATTTGATAAAAACTCTTGAATCAGATGTTACAAATATTGAAAAAGATATTAAAGATGAACAATTAAATCTTGATGGATACAAACGTGATTATGACAAAGCTACTAAAGATTTAGAAGAAAAAGAAAACTTATTCGATAAAAAACAAAAAGAATTAGCCGATTTAAATGCAGAAATTGCAACAGTTCAACAAATGGAACAAAAAAGGTACGAAGGTAAAATTAGCGACCTTGTAACTGAAGCAATGAATAATTATAATCCCGAAAAAGATGGTGATGATTTTGATAGTTATCTTAATCAATGCTTATCAAAGGTTGGAATAGGTTCATATAGTGCTTTAGATTTTACAAATAAAAAAGCACGAGATTTAGCAGATGAAACAAATTCCTTATTAGGAGATATAAAAAAAGGTGCTTCAAACCTCAGAAGTATCATGGGGTCAATTGCATCTTCTGAAAAACTAATTAAAAATTTAAATATCAAATTAGATGCTAAAAATGCAGAAATTGATATTCAAAATAAAAAATTAACAGGTATAAATGAAAAAATTGATGAACTTTCTGCAGTAGGAACTAAAGCAGACCTAACCGTTGATGAACTTTGGGCTCTTGTATCACCAAAAGAAAAAGAATTAGCAGAAGAAGTTAATATGACAGAAAAATTGGCAAATGGTGATCCAAGGTATATTTTTGCACAAGGTGCAGATGGAAAATACCATATATATGATATGGGACAATATGGTACTGCAGAAGATAATTCATTAGTAAGATTAAAGTATGGATATTCGCAGGAAAGTTTTGACATAATTCCATTGGGTAGTGGAGGTATGGTATGGCGTGGTGATACATTTAAAAAATTGGATAATGATGCAGAAGGTGGCAGACAAGTTTATTTTCTAAGTGATTGCGAAAACGTTTCTACATACAAAGCTTGCTATTCTACATGGTCGCCATTATCATTTGATGTAGACGGAGATGGTGTTCATACCTCAAAAGAAACTGTCGATTTTGATATTGACGGAGATGGTGTTGTTGATACTGTAAATAATTCAGCTGAATGGGTACTTGCATTTGATAAAGATGGAAACGGAATAGCCGGTGAAGATGGAAGTGAATTATTTGGTGATAATACAGATTTAGATGGAGATGGCAAAAAAGACGGATATGCAAACGGTTTTGATGCATTAAGAGCTTTAGCAGAAAAAGAAGGTCTTATCGGTTCTGATGATGATATGTTAGATGTTAATGACTTGAAAAAACTTCAAGAGAAATATGGTCTTGTTATGACTAAAGGATATGGAGGAGAAGCAAAATCTCTTACTGATTTAGGTATTACAGAGATAAATTTATCAAAGAGTGAAACAAAATTAACTAAAAATTTTGATGGTCAAAACAATGATATAATGACCCAAGAAGGTGCAACGTTCAAAGTAAATGGACAAACAAGAGAATATGCAGATATTTGGAATTCTAAAAAAGATGAAGCTAGCGAAGTTGATTTTGATGCGTTATCATTTGATGCTGATTTTGATTTTTCAGTTGGCGAAAAATTAATAAAAGTTGCTGAATCATTAGAAGGTGTACATGCAGATGAGAAAGAAATTGATGCAGATGGAATTTTAGAAGCTGGCAAAGCCACCGGTAAACGTTTAAAAACCGAGGCAGATAGAAATTATATACCCGAAAATGATTCTGTGGATAATCAAGAAGAAGAAATTGAGATTACAGCAGATATAGATTCTTTAGATGATGAAAACAATTTTGATAATGAAGTCAGTCCGAATGAAGATATAGATTTATCAGAAGAAAACAATACTGAAGAAACAGATATAAATCTTGATGACATAATAAACAACATAAAAAACAGAAAATAAATAATGAAGTAAAAAGTAATTAAAAATGAGAAAAGAATTTTAATTCTTCTCTCATTTTTAATAAAGATTGTTATAGAGAAACAAGATTGCAATGTAACAATCTTTTTATACATTTACATAAAAATTTACAATACATGCAATTTCAAGAGTAATAAAGTTTTAATATAAGTAGAGTATCCATAACAGGAGGATTTTTACATGGTTGGCGTATTTGGAAATTTATCATCATCTTTAGCAGCTAAGCTTACAGCAGCTAATGTTGATT
>JAFQYI010000019.1 GCA_017406505.1 bacterium | reverse complement strand
GGTGTAGCTATTATTCCAAGAGCATCACTTACTGATATACCTATTCTTTTTGTCCCTACATCAAGTCCTATAATTCTCATATTTCTTCAACAACCCATTTTTCTTCTATTGATGCAATAATTTTATCAACAGTACGTATATCTATTTCTTTTTTTTGTTCTTCTTTTTTTCTAAAAATATTCGTTGGAAATTTAAACTCTTTATTCATTTGTTTTATGCTAAAGAAATATTCATAAACACTTTTTTTAATTATTTCTTCAAGCATTTCTTTTTTTAATTGTTCATTAAATAAAATAGAATATAAAATTTTTGCATAGTCTTTAAAATCAATATAAACAAAAAGATAACAAGTTGTCATTATATTGTTATGCAAAAGCTTTAATGTATTTTCGTTCCATATTTCATCAAAACTATCTTTAATTTTTTCTTCCACATATTCAAATGTAAGATTTTTTTGTGCTATAAAATCATCAATTAAATTTTTAAAATTTTCGTTATCTTTGACCGTGAAGAACCATTTATCTATATAATTTGTAGTATACAAAATATTGACAATTTTTTTATTAAGTTGAATAGGCTCTATTTTTTCCATAACAAAATTTTCTTCAGTTTGCTCCATAGGAGAAATATCAGCCATTAACATTGCCCAACATATAAATTCATATCGCATAGTTTCTTTTCTGGATTTTGTTAATGCTAAAGCATTTTCCAACAGCATTTTGCAATATTCCGGTGAAACAGAAAACCTTATTTCATCTTTTGAAAATCTTAAAGCAATTCTTTCAAATTCAGCTTCTGATATATTGAAGAATCCAAAAGAATCAACAATACCATAAAGTTTGCTTACAACTAATGAAAACATCATTAAAGAACCATCTTTACGTTTTCTTGAAAAAATAAACCCTTGATTATAATGACCATCAGGAACTCCCGTGTAGCATTTAAAAGGAACTGATTCAGACATAATCCTTTTATAAAAATTATCAGCCTTTTGTTTTGTTGCACCTGAAAGTTTTAACATATTAAGACTTTTTTTACATGCTGTTCTAATTTCATCACTATCAGTTACTTCGTGCAAAAATTCCAATGCATCAATTGCTAAAGACGATTTTGTTTCTCCTAAAATTTCAGTTGTTTGAAGAAGAATATTTTCAGGGTAATCTGAATATAATACAGGTGCTAATATATTGGCAAGATTATCTCCTGTATAATCAGATGATAAAGAGTCAATTAATAAACTTTTATCACTATTTTGTAATGCAGCTAAAAAATCTAAAAAATCAATTTGTGTTTCAGGATTTACAACAGCATGTTCCAATAACTTTTCAGTATCATAATTTATTATAGATGTTGCATCATCAAGATACTCATAAAATTCTTGATAATCAATATTTTTTCCCATAGTTTTTAATATTTGTATAAGCTGATATTTAAGCATATCAGGTTCAGATGAATGCTGAATAATGTTCATTGCTGATTGCTCAATCATATCTGCCGGAATAAATTCGAGGGTCATAGCTCGTAAAATATCAGTATATTTATCGTCATTTTTTTTAGACATTTCTTTGCATAAAATATCAAAAAATGTTTTCTTATCTTCAATTTCACGAAGTTCTTCAGTTTTTTGCATAAAAATATCTAAAGAAAGCTTTGCATCATTCTTTAATTCTGCAAGAATAGGCATAATTTTTGCTCTAATTTGAAGTTTATTAAGTGCCATTACCGAACCTTATTCCAAAAACTATCCAAAATTGCTTGAGCTTCTCCTGAAGGCATTTTATTTTCCATTATTAAATATTGTACTGCAATCATTGTACATTCTGAGCAAATATTAACTCCTGGACCTTGAACCATTTTTATAACCTGAGTATTTGGTCTGCCACAAAAACTACAATATACCGGAGCTGGTATGTTTTTATCATCTTGCGTATTTTTTTCTTTTGGTAATTTATTTTTTTCTCGCATACCTGACAGAGAAACTACTTTATCTTTATTATCCATTTATCTTTACCTTTATTATATAATATATTGTATATTAAAGTTAATACTATTGCAAAATTTTATAAAATTTTATAAAATTCAATAATAGACTGTGGAGATTTATCGAAATGAAAAAATCATTTTTAGTTATTTTTATCGTATTTATAACTCTTGGCTGTACAGCTTGTATAAATCGTTTTGCTGTGCAAGAACTTAATAATAATGCAAAAGAATTACTTGCTAAAGGTCAAACTGAAGCTGCTATTGCAAGACTTGAATCAAGTATTGATTTAGATGAATCAATTTTTGAAACTCATTATAATCTTGCTGTTGCTTATATGCAGGCTAAATTATATGATAAAGCATTAAAAGCTTTAGAAAAAGTTCAAGAATTAAAACCTGATTTTGCAGACACATATCATTCTATTGCTGTAATTAATGAAGAATTAGCTTATGATATTCTTTCAGGCGAAAACGATAAAGATAAAAAGCTTTCGAATACAGAACAAAATGACGAGAATTCTGATAAAACTAAAGATTTATCCGATGAAGATAAAACAAAAATTTGTGAATATTTTACTATTGCCATTGATAATTATAACAAATATTTGACTAAAAAAGAAAATGCTGATGATAAAGATAAAATTGAACAAAAAATAAATGATTTAAACAATAATTTAAGAAAATACGGTGATAATACCGATAAGGCAGAATAAAATATGTTTCAATCTTCGGGCAGGGTTGCTTTTTATATTGGACAATATCCTGTTATGAAATACGGTATAACAATGGGAATTGCTATTGCAGTTTCCATTTTTATTCTTATGAAAATTAGAGAAAAATTTTATTCTGAATTTTCGGAAAATACAATTTTAGATTTAACTTTTATTGTTATTATGGCTGGTATTACAGGAGCAAGACTTTGGTATGTCATTTTAAATTTTCAATATTTTTCGCAAAATTTAATGGAAATTATTATGATTAACCATGGTGGAATATCAATACAAGGTGCTATTGTCGGTGGAATTTTAGCAGGTTGGTTATATACAAAAAAAAATAATTTGAATTTTTTAAGACTTGCTGATATGTACTCATTAGTAATACCTATAGGACAAGCTATCGGACGCTGGGGAAATTTTTTTAATTCGGAAGCATTCGGTAAACCTTGTAATCTGCCTTGGAAATTATATATTCCCTACGAAAATAGACCTATAGAATTTATTGATTGTCAGTATTTTCACCCGACTTTTTTATATGAAAGTATTGCTGATATTTGTATTTTTTTATTTTTATTTTTTAATATTAGAAAATATTCTGAAAATAAAGATGGTTTTTTATTTTTCAGTTACTTAATATTATATTCGTCTATAAGATTTATTATTGAATTTATTCGAACAGATAGTGTATTAAATATCGGAAATGTTCCTATCGCCGTTATTATTTGTGTTGTTTTTATTGTTATTGGCATATTTGGACTTTTAAAAATTTCAAAAAAATATTTTTAACAGGTTTACTCAAATATATATTCGACATATAATTAACCTATGAATAAGAGATTGGTATGGCTAACTGAATTATTTATATGGATATTGTTAATATTAGCTCTTATATTGGGTTTTACGTATTCTTTTGCAACATCAAAACAAAAAAATCACAGTTATTATCTATTTTTTAAAGATGTTGATGGGCTTGCAAAAGGCTCTCCTGTTAGAATTATGGGATATCAAATAGGATACGTTAGAGATGTCAAAGTCTTTAAAGATAATATATTCGTGTCGTTTTTAGTAACGAAAGAAGATGTATATATTCCGGCAGGCTCAACTGCTCAAGTAGCTTTTTATGGGCTTGGAGGTTCAAAATCCTTAGAAATCGAGCCGCCTTCGGAAAAACCCGATTCCGGTGAACTTATTTTTACAAAAAATCCATATCGGATAGACAGCTATTATAGATGGGGACAACAAATTAATTCAATACTTGAAAGTACAATGACAAATACTTCAATGATGCTTGATAACTATATTAAAAGCGATATAAATATTCCTTTTTTAACTAAAAGTGCTCAAAAATTTAATAATATGCTACAATCTTTTATAGAAAATGATAATGATATTATAGAAATTTTGAATTTAAAAATAAACAAATTTAATGAAAAACATAATAATTTGGAAAATAATAACGAAATTAATCAAAATAATTCCAAAATAAAGGAGAATAATAATGAATAATACAATGTTAAATGATCCTAATACAATAGTATGCGACCACCCATTATGTAGTGAAAATTTAACAGTTATACGAGATAAAAATACTTCTGCTGAAGTTTTCAGAAATGCTGTAAGAAGATTAACATACTTACTTTTATATACTGCAACATCTGATTTAGAAACAGAAGAAGTTACTACGGTAACACCTATTGCAGAATGTAAAACACAAGTTTTAAAGAGAGATAAAAAAATTATTCTTGCACCAATTCTTAGGGCAGGATTAATTTTTTCTGATATAGCAAGTGATATATTACCAAATGCAAGTATTCGCCATATAGGTATGTATCGTGATGAAAATACATTAAAACCTGTATGGTATTATGATAAAACTCCAATAATGTTTGATGAACCTCAAAATACAATTATTTTTATTCTTGACCCAATGGTTGCAACAGGTAATTCTGCTTTAGATTGTATTAATCTTTTTGTTAATAAAAAAATACCTATAGAAAATATTAGATTTATAAGCTTACTTGCAGCACCGGAAGGTTTGGAAAAAATAAGAAAATACTATCCTGATATAAAAATTACAACGGCTCATATTGATGAAACTTTATCTAAAACAGGATATATTATTCCGGGACTTGGTGATGCCGGTGATAGAATATTTAATACACTGGGTGATTAATGTTTTATTTCGATAATTTTTATGGGAAAAAAGTATTAAAATCAACATTATTAGATGATTGTGAACATTTTTTCACAACTCGTGATTTTGTGCTTTGTGAAGGTAATCGGCAAGATTTGAAAAATATTGCAGCTCAAAATGTTGATTTTTTAATGACTAAATCAAATATTGAGGAAAAAGATTTATATCGTTGTAAGCAAATGCATACATCAAACATAAAAGTTGCAAATAATGATAATAATTTTTTTGATAACACAGATGCTATTATATTAGTAAAGAAAAATACTGCTGCATTTTTAAATTTTGCTGATTGTATTCCTATAATTTTATATGATTCCGTAATGAAAATTGGAGCAGTAGTTCATGCCGGTTGGAGAGGAACAGCTTTAAAAATTCAACAAAAAACTGTCAATATGATGTGCCAATATGGTTCTAATCCTAAAAATATAAAAGCTGCAATTGGTCCTGGAATAGGTCTTTGTTGTTTTGAAGTTGATAAAGATGTTTTTGACAAAATTTTTAAAGAACTTGATATAACCAATTTTCATTCTACTTTCAAAAAAAATATACAAAATGATAAATATAATATTGATTTAAAATTATTAAATAAGATACTATTAAATGAAGTTTTAATACAAAATATTGACATATCGGACTATTGTACTTGTTGTTCTAATGATTTATTTTTTTCATACAGAAAAGAATTAAAAAATACAGCAAGACATTCTGCTTATTTAAAGATAAAGGGCTAGAATAATGATAATTACAGATAAAATGACATTAATAAACCAAATTACAGATAAAATTACCAATTTTTTACTTTATGATATTCAGACTGGTAAAGATTTTAAAGCATTCTCTCATATTGATGAAAAATATTTGTCTGAAGATGAAAAAAAACAAAGAACTCTTACGTATTTATACACAAGAAAAATTTCCGGTAAATCTTTATTTGATTATTATATAAGCAAAACAGGCAATCTTGCACAAAAAGAATTGACTGTAATTGAAGCTTTAAGAGATGCTTTTATCGGTGTTTTTCAAATACAAAAAGTCTTTAAATCGGGTTTTGAATTGTATAGTATTATCAATGAAAAAACTTATAATGTAAATGCAATAGGCACAATGACTTCATTTAGAGGTGCTTATATCGGAGCTTTTTTATACTGTTGTTTATGTAAAATAGACAATGAATATTATGTATATGATACAAGAGCTATTACGCCTTCTGATAAGATTGGTGGTGCCCAAAGATATGCTATTTCAAGAATTATTGAAAATCCTGATTTAGTATTTTATGACAATGATGAAAAACTTTCTGAAATTAAAATGCAAATAGATGAATTTGATAAAAAATTTCAAGAATGTTTTAATTCTTATGAACTAATTACAACAAATAAATTTGCCGATAATGTTATCAATGCTTTTAATGAATTTTGTGAAAATGGAAATGATGAGATAAAACAAATAGTGGATAATGGTATACAAAAACCGGAAAAATATGAATATTTTCCTACAAAAGATTTTAATTTTACAGGTGAAGATTTTGCCAAAAAATCTATGGCAGGTTTTTCATCACAAGGCAATGAATATGATGTTGGAATTGTTTTTATTAAAAATTCAGGATTGTATGCGATTCCTTTCTTCGGTACATTTTGTAAAATTTTTGAAGATGCCGAATATAAAAACATTCCTAATTATGATGCTTGTATTAAAAATTTTTTAAATAATGATAAAATTCCAAATGTTGTAATAAAATTTGTTGCAGAAAAATATCCGTTATTTCTTGATAGAATTAATGAAATTATGCAAACATCATATACATTAGATGAACTTATACGAAGATATAAATATAAAAACTATAATAAACCAATAATATCGCCAGCTTCTATATTATATTCATCAAAAGTATTTTCTCAAATAATGGTAAAAGAAGTGAGAAAAGAAGAACGAAAATTAGAACCACAAATAGAAAAAGTAGGAAGAAATGACCCTTGTCCTTGTGGAAGTGGTAAAAAATATAAAAAATGCTGTATGTTAAAACAAGAACAAGAAGAAGAATAAAAACAAACTTAATTTTTAACACAATTATCCCACGATTTATTTAATTCTATGCGTGGGATAATTATTTTTGAATAAATATTTATAGCCTATTATTGACTTTTCATAAATTGTGCAGGTAAAGGTCTTATAGGATTATATATATCAAATAGTTCTTGCTTAGAAAACTCAATTTTAGCTTGACTTTCGTTAGAAAAACCTTCTACATCTATTTTATGAAGACAATAAGGATTGCAACGGCCTCCGTCTACAGATGCGGCTCTTAAACAGCCACCTTTACAAACAGTAGCATATATACATTTTTTACAATATCCTGAAAGAGTTGAACAATCAAACCTTCTGTTATATGCAAAAGAATTTTTATCATTCCAAATTTCTTTTAATGAACGTTCACGGATATTACCTTCTTTGTATTTATCCATCTGCATAGATAAACAGCCTCTAATAGTACCATCACTATCTATACCAAGACCTTTAATTCCGGCATGACATCCCCACCAAGCACCTTGAATTTTTGTTCCAATACCTCCTATATAACCAAATACATCTGCTCCTGACACTTTATCAAAATATTTTTTGTAATTTTGTTGAGTATCTAAAATGAATTTTGCAATTTCTAAAAATTGAGCTTCTGTAATCATTGTTTCTTTTGACATACGTCCAATATGATCGCCATATTGAATTTGCCATAAACGAACATTATTTTTTATTAAAAAATCTCTAATTTTGGGTAATTGGGTATAATTAAGTTTGTGAATAGTTGTGACAACACTAGGAGGAATATTGTATTTATGGAGAAGTTGAATTCCTTTTTCAACGTGATTAAAGCAACCTTTCTTACCTCTTATGTAGTCGTGCAAATATGCTTCACCTGCATCTATACTAATTATATATGCTGTAGGATAAATTGCTGCTAGCATTTTTACTTTTTCTTCATTTAATAAATATCCATTTGAAATAAAAGCCACACGCATTCCCAGTTTTTTTATCATTGATGCTAATACGCCAATGTCAGGTCGCATTAAAGGTTCTCCACCGGATAAAATAATTAATTTTGTATCAATATCAGCTAAATCTTCAATAATCTCAATGCATTCTGCTGTTGTAAGTTGATTTGCTTTTTCTACACTTGTGCAATCTGAACCACAATGAATACAATTTACATTACACTTGTATGTAACTTCCCAAACAACCATTTCCGGTGAATATTTCATATTTGCTCCTAAAAATAATGTACTAATCTATTATACAAGTTTTTTACTTCATTTAAAGATATATTTTTAAATATTTACAAATTGTAAATGGTTTTATTAAAAATCATTAGTATAATAGGCTATTTTTTGTTTTTAACTTTGTTGTATTATTATAGTTAGAAAACGAGGTATTATGTTAAATAAAATATTAATAATCATTGATGATATTGAACTTAAATATTTTGAATTTAATGACTTAGTAACTAATTTTTGGTTAGTGAAAGAATTTTTACAAAGAGGATATAAAGTTTCTATAGCAATAAAAAGTGGATTGTTTATTCAAAATAACAATGCATTTGTTTTATATTACGAAACTTATTATAAAAATAATAATATTTTTTATAATAAGGAAATAAAAAAAATTGATATTAATGATTTTGATGCAGTGTATTTCAGACCAGATCCTCCTGTAGATATTGATTACATAAATGCTTGTTATATTCTTGACTTTGTTGATACTTCTAAAACAAAAATTATCAATAACACGAAATCAATTTTAGATTTTAATGAAAAACTGCATTGTAATATATTCCCTGAATATACTCCGAAAAATATTATTACTGCTGATAATGACTTAATAAAAGATTTTGTACAATCAGAAACTCAAGCCATTATTAAACCATTGAACAGATGTTTCGGCAGTGGAATTTATTATTTAAACAAAGAGGATAAAAATTTAAATTCATTAATAAACTTATCAACAAACAATGGAAAAACAGTTGTATGTGTTCAAGAATATTTAGGTCATGGTCAAGGTGGAGATAAAAGGGCATTTATTATCGGAGAAAAAGTTTATCCCGTTTCTTTGAGAAAGCTTCCGGGAAAAGGTGATTTTAGATTTAATACCCATTCTGATGAATTTTTTAAGCAAGAATTTTTAACAGAAAAAGAAACTATTGCTGCTGAAAATATTGCAAAATATTTATTTGAAAAAGGTATTTATATGTCAGCACTTGATTTGATAGACGAAAAGGTAACAGAAATAAATGTTACGAGTCCATGTTATTTTTTTAGAGAAATGAACAGATTACATGGTATAAAATTCCAAGAACAAGTTATGAGTGATTTAATTGAAATAACAGAAAATGAAAAGATGAGTGTATAATGAATATTGTTGCGACTAAAGAAGATTTTACAAAAATTTTTTATTCAGGTTGTAAAGAAACACAAAAAATTGGTTTAGAATATGAAAAACTGCCTGTATATTCAAAGTCTTTTAAGGCTGTAGAATATGAAGATATTGTTAAGATAATTCTTGATATGGAAAATGACGATAGAACAGTGGTTTTTGAGGATAAGTATCCTATGGGAATGATTTTACCCCAAGGACATATATCTCTTGAACCTGGTTCGCAATTTGAAATAAGTTTAAATCCTCTTGATAGTATTTCAGAAATAAAAAAGTATATTGATGATTATAATATTGAAACACAAGAAATAGCTGGTAAGTATGGTATTAGTTGGTTGAATTGTGGTATTCAACCTGTGTCAATTTTTGAAAATATTAATATAATTCCGAAAAAAAGATATGAACAGATGACTAATTATTTGCCTAAAAAAGCAAAATTACCATTTGTAATGATGAGAGAAACAGCAGGAATACAAGTAGGTTTGGATTATAAAAGTGAAGAAGATGCAATGAGTAAGCTTTCAACGGCAATAAAATTATCACCAATTGTTAGTGCAATGTTTGCAAATTCACCTATTAGGAATTCAAGACTTTCAGGTTCTAAATCATTTCGTGCTTATTCATGGCTTAATACTGATGAAGAAAGATGTGGATTAATTTCTGAAAAATTATTTTATAATGATTTTTCTTTTGATGATTATAAAAATGTATTATTCAATATACCTATGATTTTTATAGAAAAAGATAATAAATATATTTCGACAGGGAATATGACATTTAAAGAGTATTATGAGAAAGGATTTGCAGGATATTTCCCGACGTTAGATGATTGGAATACCCATTTAAGTTTGTTTTTCCCTGACGTAAGACTTAAAAGCTACATAGAAATAAGAAATCATGATTCTCAGAAACAGGAACTAATAGCATCAGTTCCTGCATTATGGAAAGCTATTTTATATAATAGAGATGCACAAAATGCAATTGATGATATATTTAAAAAATATGAATATAGAGATTTTGAAGAACTTCGTTATTTGAGTCCTGAATATGGACTGGATATGTATTTTAAAAAATATAAGCTTTCTGATTTGGCAAAGGAAATTATTAATATTGCTATGCAAAGTCTTTTTGCATTTAATACAGGAGAAGAAAAATATCTTTTACCACTTTTTGAATATATTAAAAAATCCAGAACACCTGCTGATGATGTTATTAACCAATTTAAAGAAAAAACAGAAATTAATATTAATGATTTGAATTTCTTAAAACAAGTAGTGAACTAATTTTGATACTTATATATAATTTTATACAAGAAAAATAATATAAATAATTAGTCTTTTTTGTTACTATTGAGGAAATAAAAAATTTACTGCTTGCTACAGTATTATTTCTGTTTATTTCAACATTCTCATACGAATTAAATATTTAACTATTAAGTGTAAATCCGTAAATTTAACAAAAACATAAAGTTTTAAAAAATTATATTTGGAAAATTGTGCAAAAAGAAAATTTCGATTATTAATATAACTATTGTCAAACCTAATTTATAAGTTATAGCAGAATAAATAACTTATGCAATCGCAAGTCCGACAATCCAAACAAGCTTAAACACAACCTAATATAATAACTAAATCGAGTTTTAATAACAAAAGAGCAACGATCATAATTAAACAACAACCCTTGCAGAAGTAATATATTTTTCATTAATTCTTTCTCTTAAATTCTTAGAAAAAATATTAATAATTTTTTTTAATAAAAGACCCAAGTCTAACTGCAATTTTTGCAAAAACTTGGGACTCTATATTTATCAATAAATTTTAGCACTCTTTTGGCATATCTTTAAGTGTAAGAGCTATTCTATGTTCTTGTGGAGTAAATTTCTTAATCATAACTTTTACTTCATCTCCAACGTTATATACTGTAAATGGATTTGCATTTGCAGGTTCCATTTCTGATGACGGTAATAACGCTTCTACTCCTGGAAATATATTTATAAATGTTCCAAATGATGTTACTTTATTTACTATACCTGTAATAACTTGACCTTCTTTAAATTCATTTTCTATTTCTTCCCAAGGATTATCTCCCATTCTCTTTAAACTAAGACTAATTCTCTTTAAATCATTATCAATCTTTAAAATTTTTACTTCAATTTCTTGACCTAATTGAATAACGTCTGATGGGTGTTTGATTCTTTGCCATGAAATTTCTGATATCGGTAAAAGTCCATCTACTCCATTTATATCAACAAAGGCACCAAAATTTGCAATTCTTACAACTTCGCCTTTTACGATTGAACCTTCTTCAAGATTTATTATAATATCATCAACAACTTTTTCTCTTTGTTCTGCAATTACTTGTCTTTGTGAAAAAATTAATTTATTCTTTTGTGGATCAGCTTCTAAAACTTTTACTTCAATTTCTTGATCCATTAATCCTTCAAAAGGACTTCCTGTTCTTAATTGACTTGCTGGAATAAATCCTCTTAAATCTTCTGCTTCTGCTATTACTCCACCCTTTACTATTTGTACAACTTTTGCAACTATTGTTTCGTTATTAAGTTTTGCATTTTGAAGATTTTGCCAAGATTTAGCACAAGATAATTTTTTGAGTGAAAGAATTATACAACTATCTTCTTTGTCTGTTTCTTCTCTCAAAACATAAAATTCTTTTACATCACCTTTTTTTAATACTTCATTATTGTCTGTTGCTGTCGGAATTTCCTTGTTCGGTAAAAAAGCTTCTGTTTTGGCTCCTATATCCACCAAGAAACCATCATTTTCTGATTTTACAATGATACCTTTAACGATATCTGCAACTTGAAATTTATAATTATAACTTTCTTCAAGTAATCTTACAAATTCATCTTGTTCATTAATTGTTTGTGTCATTTTATTTATCCTTCCTAATAAGCTGATAACTTTTCATAAACTTTTTGTATAATTTCATCAGGAGTAGATGCTCCTGCAGTAATTGTAATGCTTTCTGCATTTTCTATTATGTCATGATAAATTGAAAGCTCCTTATCAGTTTCAATATGTATAGTCTTTGTGATTTCTCTAAGTATTTCTGCGAGGTGAGTTGTATTTGCACTTTTTTTACTTCCCACAACAACAACAAGATCTGATATTTTTGCTAAATCTC
>JAFQYI010000226.1 GCA_017406505.1 bacterium | reverse complement strand
TTAATAATGGAGGATAAATGAGTATTTCTACAACAAAAACTATACGAGAAATTTCAGAAGATTTGGAATTTACCAATTTAAGTGAATTTGCAGCAAAAAGCAAAAATTCCAGAGGAAGAAAAATCAAAGAAATCCCATGTCCTTTAAGAACTGATTTTCAAAGAGATAGAGATAGAATTTTATATTCAGGAGCATTCAGACGATTAAAACATAAAACTCAAGTGTTTTTTTCACCTGATGATGATAACTATAGAACAAGAATGACACATACTCTTGAAGTTTCACAGGTTTCAAGAACAATAGCAAAGGCATTAAGATTAAATGAAGAATTAACAGAAGCAATTGCCTTAGGTCATGATATAGGACATACACCTTTCGGACATAGTGGAGAAACTGTTCTCAATGAAATTATGGAAGGTGGATACAGACATAACGAACAAAGTGTTCGAGTTGCTGAAGTTATAGAAAATTTAAATCTTACAAAAGAAACATTAAATGGGATTGTCTGTCATTCTTATGCTTTAGAACCTGCTTATACATTAGAGGGTCAAATTGTACAACTTGCAGATAAGATAGCCTACATAAATCATGATATTGACGATGCGATAAGAGCAAGAATAATAAGACAGGAAGATTTGCCAAAAGATTCTATAGAATATTTTTCATCGGATAAGAACGTAAGATTTACAAAAATGATATATGATATTGTTGAAACAAGTTATGGTCAAAATTTTGTAAAAATGTCGGAAGAATGTTTTGAACACATGAAAATTTTGAGAAAATGGATGTTTGACAATGTTTATCTTGATTCATTAGCTAAACACGAAGAAAATAAAGCTAAAAATATTGTAAAAACACTTTTTGAATATTATTACAATGAATTAGAAAAAAAATATCCTTCATCGACAGAACAAGCATTAAAGAGAACAGTTTGCGATTACATATCAGGAATGACTGATAGATATGCTATTGTGAAATTTAAAGAACTGTTTTTATTAACACCATTAGAATATGTAAAAACAGATACATTTTTAAACAGAATGGCATTAGTAAACGGATTGGCGGTGTAATTTTGCTTACATATCAAGAAGCAGTAGATGAAATAAAAAGCAGACTTGATATTGTAGATATTGTACAACGGTATGTTGTTTTAAAAAAATCCGGTGCAAATTATATGGGGTGTTGTCCATTTCATAAAGAAAAAACTCCTTCTTTTTCAGTAAACAGAACAAAAGGCATTTTTAAATGTTTTGGTTGTGGTGAAGGTGGAGATGCCATTTCTTTTTTAATGAAAATACAGAATAAAAATTTTAATGAAGTTATTCAAGACGAGGCAAAAAATCTTGGTATAGAAATACCTGTTTCAAATGGAAATAATGATTTTTCAAAAAAGAAAACATTGACCCTTGATGTGATGAAAAAAACAGCAGATTTTTACACAGAAAATCTTTTAAAATCTGCTGATGCAGAATTTGCAAGAGAATATCTAAAAAAACGAGCAATAACAGAAGAAATAATAAAACAGTATGGTTTGGGATATGCACCCAAAGGATTTGAGGATTTACAAAAATATTTAAATACTGATATTAAAATTTTGGAAACGGCAGGTCTTGTAACGAAAAGAGAGAAAGGATATATCGACAGATTTAGAAACAGACTTACAATTCCTGTAAAAGATGAAAACGGATATGTCGTGGCATTTGGAGCAAGGGCATTAACAGAAGGACAAAATCCAAAGTATTTAAACTCACCTGATACTATTTTATATAATAAAAGTCGAATTTTATATGGTTTTGACACAGCAAAAGAAGCAATAAAAGAACTTGATAGTGTGTTAATTTGCGAAGGATATTTTGACACAATTTCATTACAAACAGGTGGGATAAAAAATGCCGTCGCGTCTTGTGGAACAGCATTAACACAAGACCATATAAGATTAATTGCAAAATATTGTGATTCAAGAAAAATTTTCCTTGCTTTTGATACTGATAATGCCGGTCAAATGGCAACAGAAAGAAGTGCAGAACTTATCAAAAATGTATTTGGGGGATTAGGAAACATTAAACAATTTGATTCTTGTTACTTGTCAAGTGGAGATAATTTTTCTTGTGAAATAAGAGTAGTTGCACCACCGGAAGGTAAAGACCCTGATGAGTTTATAAGAGAAAATGGAGGAACAGCATATATTGAACACATGCAAAAAGCTCCATTATTATTAGATTACAGACTTGATAAGATTTTTTCGGAATACAAATCCGATATGACACCGTTAGAAAAAAATAAACTTGTAACAAAAATCATTCCTTTAATTGAGGAAATAGAAAATAATATAGTACAAAATGAATATATAAAGAGGGTTGCGACTCGCTTACAAATTGATGAAAACCTTTTAATCAGAGAAATAAAGGATTTTAGCAAAAGAAAAAACGATTTGATAGAACCTAAGCTTGAACAAAAAAGTCAAATTGTAACAAAATCTTCAAATTTCATAGAAAAAATGCAAAAAAATTTATTAAGTGTTTTTTTTACAAATGTAAGCGATGATAATCGTTCGGAATTGATAAGAATCATTAAAACCCAAAAAATCGAAAATAATAATTTAAAAAAATTAATTGAAACAATTGACAAAATAGTATTTAAGAGTAATAATACTCAAGAATTAGTACAAGAGTTGTTTAATGAGTTTCAAGAAGATAGTAAAATAAAAGATATAATAACGGATTTAATATACTTATCAAAGAGTTATGAGAATTTATCCGACAAGGAAATTCAAATAGCTATAATGGAAACAGATAGGAAAATTGAACTTTTCAAACGCAAAGAAGAATTAAAACGATTGAAAATGATGTCAAAAAATAGTGGTGGTGTTACAGAAGAAGTTCAATATCAAATTACGGTCAACGAAAAACTGAAAAGTGAAAACTGGAGAATTTAATCAATGACAAGAAAAAGAATATCGGAAGTATCATCAGTAGAAGAAACATTTGAAGATGATTTATCCGAAGAAAATACAAGTAGTAGTACAATGGGTGGTTCAACTATAGGTGGTGCTGATTTATCAGATGTAATGCTAAGTGGAGATCGCTCAAAGATTATAGATTCAATGGAACATGAGGGTTTATTTTCTGATGAAATGGAAGATGAAACAGAAGATGTATCTGTTGATGAAGTAATGCTTACAAAGGGGATATCTGTAGATGATCCTGTTCGTATGTATTTAAGAGAAATCGGAAGAATTAAGTTATTAACAGCCGACCAAGAAATTGATTTGGCACGTAAAATAATAGAAGGTGGAAATGCCGGAGCTATAGCAAAGAAAAAACTAGTTCAAGCGAATTTAAGGCTTGTTGTAAGTATTGCTAAAAAGTATGTTGGCAGGGGAATGTTATTCTTAGATTTAATACAAGAAGGAAATTTAGGATTAATAAGAGCAGCAGAAAAATTTGACCATGAAAGAGGATATAAGTTTTCTACTTATGCAACGTGGTGGATAAGACAAGCAATCACGAGAGCTATTGCAGACCAAGCGAGAACTATAAGAATACCTGTTCACATGGTTGAAACCATAAATAAACTTAAAAAGGTAACGAGAAAATTAGCACAAGAATTATCAAGGAAACCAACCGAAGATGAACTTGCACAGGAAATGAATATATCAATAGGAAAACTTCGTGAAATTATAAAAGTAGCGCAAGAACCTATTTCATTTGAAGCTCCAATTGGAAAAGAAGAAGATTCTCGTTTAGGTGATTTTATAGAGGATAAAGATGCTGATGCACCTGCAAAGACAGTAGCACAAGAGCTTTTAAGAGAAGACTTGGCAGAAGTTTTATCAGGATTATCACCAAGAGAACGTGATGTATTGAGATTACGTTTCGGAATGGACGATGGTCGTCAAAGAACCTTAGAAGAGGTTGGACAATTGTTTGGAGTAACCCGAGAACGTATTCGTCAGATTGAAGCAAAAGCATTGAGAAAGCTCAGACATCCAAACAGAAGCAAACGATTAAAAGAATATGTAGAAGTTTAGAAAATTGAAAAAATAAAAAATGACTTTTGTAGTGTACAGAAGTCATTTTGTTTGATTATCACCTTTTTATTGTCTGTAATAATATATATTCATATGCTATTTCAACCTTTTCAATAAGTTTTTCCTTCTTGATACCCCTCAATAGCAAGTATTTTAAAATTTTTATAATATATTATTGTTCAGATATTCTATTGTTCATAGTTTCTGGATTTAAAAATTATTTTTTATTAACTTGTATAATGCTTTCTTTTTATTTTTTACCTTTTTATATATTAAAACCCTAAAACTAATTTTTTACTTTGTCTAGTTTTAGGGTTTTAGATTATTTTTTAAGGAATTTTTTGAGAATTATATTATAACAATATAATTTTTCTTTCCGGTACAATAATTTCTTTTTCCGGAGGAAGTAAAATTTCAGCATGTTCATTTGTTTTTTCCGGAATAGCTATAGGATTCATTAACTTTGTTGCTACAGCTATTGAACGAGGGAAATATTGTTGTAATACTTGTGTTCTCATTGCCAATTCTTCTAATGGCATTGGTTTTTGGCTATTCATTGCATTAGATTCAGCAACTGTTTCTTTTCTGCCTCTGCATAATCTTTCATCAGGTGCAAACAAGAAATAATCAATAAATTCTTCTTGAAAAGAAGGGAAAGCCTTTATAAATGCAGCTTTTTCAGCAACATATTCTTTTACAAATTGAGGATTATCAGCAATTGGATTATCATAATATTTAGGCTTTTCTTTACCTTCTTTTTCAGCTTGCTTAATTTCTTTTTCAATTTCTTTAACTTCATGGTCTAAATATGCATCTTGACTATGCCCTAGTTCATGACTTACAACGAATTCATCAGTATTAACATTCAAAAATCCATAATAACCCATAAAAGCAGAATCAATGTCATATTTTAAAGGAATAATATATTTTACATCATCGTTCATTTTTAATAATGTATCTCCAGGTAAAGTATGAAGTAAAGTTTCAATAACAGGCTCATCAGTTTTTTCTGGCGAATAACCACCCATAGCTGTTACTATAGTGTATTCTAGTCTTTCACCCTTTGGTAATTTTAAAGATTCTTCGTTTAATACTGTTGTTTTACCCATAAACTCATCTGTAACAAGAGTATCTTTTCCTTTATGTTCAATAGTGTAATGTCTACCATTAATTGAAGAAAAAGCAAGATTTTCATCAACTTTGTCATAAGTTCTGTCTAAAGTTGATAGAACATTACCATCTTTATCAGTAATTTGGTTAAAAATTCTAATATGGTTACCACTAGCATCTTTGGAATAACGATATGAAGTAGTAGTTCCATCTAAGCTTGTCATATTTTTAACAATTTTAATGGCTCCATCCGGAGATTGTAAGGCAGATGTTATTACTTTAGTATTTCCTGCAGCATCAGTTTCAGAAACATTATAAATACCGGGAACGTTGGATGGTTTATAAGTTATTTTAGATTCAGTACCAGTTACAGGATCTTTTTTTATGGTTTCTAAAGTCCTTGTAAAATTTTCTCTTAATGGTTCACTTACTACGCCTTTAGATACGGCATTATGTTCGAAATCAACGATTTTTTTAACACCTTCAGTTGGGATATTATATGATTTTTTACCATCTTTTGAGGCTTCTTCATTGACAGTAAGTGGTATGTGAGTTACTTCTGTTGAATCTAAAACACCAGAATTACTCCAATTGTATTTTGTTGTCGTTAAAATAACCTCACCAGTTGTATTATTAACGGATTTTTCAATCCATGTTCCATCTTTTTGTCTAACAGCACCATTTACAACAACAGGTTTTTTATCTTGTTGTTCATGATCTGATTGATTACTAGCTTTTTTTCTTAAAATTATAGGGTCAGTTGCAAAACCGTTTATACTTTGTACTTGCATTTAATTACACACCTTTCACATTTACACAATTTTATTTTAAAACAGATAAATAAAATTGCACCAGTTATTAAGTGTATTTTTTACAATATTGAAACAATTTGTTACATTGTTTGTGAAAAAACAATTACATAATTTTTAAATAATAAAAAAATCACCGTTTGAAATTGTAGAACACTCTAATATGATATTTTAAATATCCGTTTTGGCTAACTAAGTAAATATTCATAAAAGATTAAAAAGGTAATAAATTATTATAAAATTACACTAGTTAAGCAAATTAAATTTTTACATTCTTTTAACATAAATAACTCTGACATTTCTAAATATTATATTTTTTTAGTAACAGTAATTGTTTTAAATATTTATTCTCTTAATAAATTTACTACCTGTATCATAATAACTACTAATTTTGATAAATATTTTGTGTTATATATATCAAAGTTTTTGATTAGGTTAAAACAGCAGAAAATGATTAAGATTAATTAAAATTTTTTCTCCATAAATGCGTTATGATATTATTTCAATGAGAGGCAATAAATAGTCATACTGAGCTAAAATTTATTATGAATGATAATAATTCACATAATCAAGAAAGAAATAAAATTTTCAATAAACGTATTATAGGGCTTAAAATTATTTATACAATTTTTGCTATATGTTTAGTCTGTTATTTATTTGCAATCCAAATAGTTGATGTCAAACATTATTCTAAAAAAGCACAAGCTCAAAGAAAAACTAAAAAATTCGTGATGCGAGGCTCTATCTTAGATAGAAATGGTGTGAAACTCGCATCAGACCAATTGTCTTATAACGTCTATCTTCATAGACAGTATCTTGACCATACACCTGAAGAAATAGCTAAAAGACTTTCGGAATATCTTAATTTATCTGAAACCGAAATTGTTAGAAGAATTAACAGTAATAAAAATGATATTGTTCTTTTGAAAAAAGATATTGACCGACCAACAACTGAAGCTATGAGAAAGCTAGGATTAAGAGAAATTAGTACCGACAGAAAAAATTGTCGTATATATCCTCAAGATGAAATGGCTGCACATATACTCGGATATTACAATGCAGATGCAGACGTCGCCGCCGGTGTTGAATTTACAATGAAAAAAGAACTTGAAAAAGTTGATAAAGACATTGTTATTGAAACTACAAGAGGTGGAGATGTTATTTATGACTTTAGAACAGACCCGGAAAAAATCACATCTCCTACTGTTGGAAAAACTGTTACTTTAACTATTGATTCAGCAATTCAGCATGTATGCGAAAAAGAACTTCTTAAAATGATTACAGAAAAAGAAGCACTAAGAGGTGCTGTTATAGTTATGAATCCTAATAATGGAGAAATTTTAGGTTATGCAGTTTATCCGACATATAATCCTAATGAATTTAAAACAGCTACATATAATCAAATAAAAAATTGGACGCTAACAGATGTTTATCCACCAGGTTCAACATTTAAAGTTCTTACTGTTGCATCAGCTGTCCAAAATAATAAAATTCACAGAAACTCTACGGTTGTTGATAGTGGGCAAATTCAAGTTGGTGGCTGGACTATTTCCAATTATGATTATCATAAATTTCCATATCCCGGAAATATAAATATGGAATATTTATTTCAACATTCAAGTAATGTTGGTAGTTTACGAGTTGCTTTCTTGATGACACCAAAAGAATTTTATAATACACTATATAAATTTGGTATAGGTCAAAAAACCGGTATCGATTTACCTGGAGAATCGTCGGGATTATTACCAAAACCTGAAACTTGGGACGTTTCACGACATGCTTCGATGGGGTACGGATATGGTGCTTCTGTTACAGCAATTCAGTTAATTACGGCTGTTGCTGCTATTGCTAATGACGGATTAAAAATTACACCTCACGTTGTTAAATATTCTGATGAAGAACTTCCTAAACATGTAAAAAAAGTTAGAGTTATGGATCCTGAAAAAGCTCGTTTGGTTACCGAATTTTTAACCAAAAGTACATCCCGTTCCAAAACAGCAATTAATCTTCCCAACTACCAAGTAGCTTCTAAAACAGGTACATCAAGAAAAACTATGGAAGGTGCTAAAGGTTATACTAATAAACTATATACTTCAGCTGTCGGTTATTTACCGGCTTCCGACCCACAGGTAATAATTTATGTTGTTATAGATTCAGCCTCTGGTTGGGAAATTTGGGGTTCAACTGTCGCTGTACCTGTATTTGCTGCTGTTGCAAAACAAGTAGCCAGAATTATGAATTTAAAAAGTGATAAATCTAAAAATTCCGGTTATAAACCATGCACAAGACCTCTTCCTGATTTGGAAGCAGAACAAAGAGAAATGGAAACGGCAAAATTACAGCAATCTCCATATAAATCCTTATTTTCTAAAAATAAATATAATAATATTCTAAAAGGAAAAAATAATATAAAAAATGAAAACGATTCAAGTAAAAAGAAAATTGTTAAACCTGTTTTAATAGAAAATTCGGGCAAAATTAACAGAAAAAGAAAAAATTGAAAGAGTGAATTATGCAACTTAAAGAATTAATATCAAAAATCAATAATGCAGAAAGTTTAAACTATTTAGATACTGAAATAACAGGTATTTCATATAATTCCAAAACAACCAAAAAAAATGATATTTTTGTTTGTTTGGTTGGAGAAAATTCAGATGGGCATGATTATGCAAAAATGGCAGAAGAAAATGGTGCAGTTGCGTTAATGGTAGAAAGATTTTTGGATACCAAACTTCCTCAAATAAAAGTACAATCTACCAGACATCAAATCGCCGAACTTGCATCTGCTTTTTACAATAATCCTTCAAATAAACTCAACATGATTGGAGTTACAGGAACAAACGGAAAAACAACTGTTACTCATCTTTTACAAAAAATATATGAACAAGCAGGTCAAAAATGTGGTATTATTGGAACTTTAGGATACAAATTTAAAAGTACTGATAATTATGCAGAAGCAAAGCATACTACACCTCAAGCTCCAGAATTTCAAGCTGTATTGGCTCATGCTATAGAAAATGAAATAAGTACAATTGCAACAGAAGTAAGTTCACATTCACTTGAACAAAACAGAGTTGGTGGAACAACATTCAAAACAGCTGTATTAACTAATTTAACTCAAGACCATTTGGATTATCATATTACGATGAACAATTATTTTGAAGCAAAAGCTATACTTTTTAGAGGACTGCAAAAAGGTTCATTAGCAATTATCAATAATGATGACGAGTATGCTGAACGTTTCAAATCTATTATTCCTGATGATGTAAAAATCATTACATACGGAATAAAAAATAATGCAGATTATAAAGCTGAAAATATTTCTTTTTCAATACACGGAGCTGATTATACATTGGTAACTAATGATACAAGACAAAAAATATCCCTCCAATTGAATGGAATGTTTAGTGTTTACAATACTTTAGCTGCAATTGCAGTTGCACATTCAAATGGTATTTCCTTAGATATCATAATAGAAGTACTTCAAGAAACACAAGGTGTAGCAGGCAGATTTGAAGTTGTTCATAAAAAACCTCTGGTTATTGTTGATTATGCACATACTCCTGATGGACTTGAAAATGTTTTAAAAGCTGCTACTGAATTAAAAAATAAAAAATCAAGATTAATTTGTTTATTTGGTTGTGGTGGAGACAGAGATGCAACAAAACGTCCTAAAATGGGAAAAATTGCAGATGAAAAAGCTGATATTATTGTCGTAACTTCTGATAACCCCAGAAGCGAAAATCCTGATTTGATTATTTCTGATATAATGTCAGGAATACAAACTGTAAATCCTAAAAGGGTTTTTGTAGAACCGGATAGGGGAAAAGCTATAGAACTTTTAAAAAAATTAGCAAAACCTGATGATATTATAATGGTTGCAGGAAAAGGACATGAGGATTATCAAATTTTAAAAGATAAAACAATTCATTTTGACGATAAAGAAGAAGTTCAAAAAGTATTTGGAAATGAGGCATAGAGATGAAATTAACAGTACTTGGTCCGGGTTGTTGGGGATTAACACTTGCAAAACTTTTATCCGAAAATTTTCAAGAAGTTTGTGTATGGGGCAGAACTCAAAATTTATCTGAAGAATTAATAAAATACAAAAAAACATCTAAGCCGGTTTTTGTAGAACTTGATAAAAAAACTGTAATTACTGATAATTTAGAAAATGCAATTTCCGATGCAGATTTTATTTTAATGGTTATTTCAACATCAGGTATAAGAGATGTTTCAAAACAACTTGCACAAATTGGTATAAAGGAAAATCAAATTCTGGTGAATACATCTAAAGGTCTTGAATTACCTTCTTTAATGAGAATGTCAGAAGTAATAAAACAAGAAATTCCTTACATCAAACCGGTTATATTATCAGGACCTACACTTGCAAATGAAGTTTTAAAAGGATTGCCAACAGCTGCATCTGTTGCTTGTGAAGATGAACAAACAGCTATTTATACTCAAAAATATTTGACAGTGCCTGAAAAATTTAGATTATATACCAATACCGATGTAATAGGTGTTGAATTAGGTGGTAGCTTAAAAAATGTTATAGCCATTGCTTCCGGTTTTGCAGATGCTATGGGATTAGGAGATAATTGCAGAGGAGCTTTATTAACAAGAGGAATGGCTGAAATTGTTCGAGTAAGCGTCGCTTTAGGAGCAAATCCATCAACGCTGTATGGCTTATCCGGCATGGGAGATTTGATTGCATCTTGTTCAAGTCCTTTAAGCAGAAATTATACTGTTGGTTCCATGTTGGGTAAAGGCAAAAAAATTAACGATATTTTAAATGAATTAGGCTCTGTTGCAGAAGGTGTTAAAACATCAAAAGCAGTTTGCGAACTTTCAAAAAAATTAGGTATTGAAACACCTCTTTCAAATGCCATATATGAAGCTGTCTATACTGATATTACCCCAAAGGAAGTATTTGCTAAGTTAATGCTGCGTAAATTGAAAAAAGAAGAATAATTTTTATTTTTTCTGATTTAACTGTAACACTTCAGATGCTGTATTAATATATTTTTGAAGGAAACTTAATTTATTATAATATGCTTCAGGATTTTCTCTTGCTGCATTAATTGTAGCTTCGTTTGCAATAAATATTTCAGCAAGCTTAGGGTCAAATTGCATTCCAGCACAACGTTTAATTTCTTCAACAGCAATATTATGAGGCAAAGCTTTTCGGTATGGTCTTGTTGAAGTCATTGCATCATAGGTGTCAGCAATTGCAATAATTCTGGCAAATAAAGGAATTTCTGTACCTTTTAAACCACATGGATAACCTCTTCCGTCCCATCTTTCGTGGTGAGATTTTAACCATTCAGCAATAGCATGGAGTTTTTTAACATTTTTAATCATTTTTTCTCCACGATTAGTGTGGTCTTTCATTATTTTAAATTCTTCATCTGTTAATTTTGCAGTCTTACATAATATATTTTGAGGAATGCCAATTTTACCGATGTCGTGAAGTAAACCTGCTGTTTCAAGTTCTTCTAATGCAGTATCAGAAAAGCCTAATTTGCTTGCTATAATCAAAGAATACAAAGTAACTCTGAATGAATGTCCATGTGTATATGGATCTTTAGCATCTAATGCATTTGAAATGGATTTAATTGTTTTATAAAACAATTCCTTTAAATCTTTCATTATTAAAGTTTTTCTTGAAGAAAGTTCAAATTTTTTCAAACCGTTATCTACAGAAACTTGCAATTCCTCAGGGTCGAAAGGCTTCAATATATATTGATAAAGCTGACAATCATTAATAGCAGAAACAATAATATCAGAATC
>JAFQYI010000225.1 GCA_017406505.1 bacterium | reverse complement strand
TTTTATAAAATTAAAATTGAAGGTTTAGAAAAATTAAAAACAGATAAAAAATATTTAATAGCAGCAAATCATATGACCGGATTAGATCCGTTTATTATTGCATTTGCATTAAAGAAAACTATGGCATTTATGGCAAAAGAAGAATTATTCAAAACTTTTTGGAGTAGATTCTTAATGGATTATTGTGGAGCATTTTCTGTAAACAGACAGAAATTGGAAGTTTCCACAATTAAAACAGCCATTGCAGTTAATAAGTCAGATTGGATATTGGGAATATTTCCACAAGGTACCAGAGATAACAGTGGAAAAATAAATCATGTTTCCAGAGGTTTTACAGCATTAGCCAAAGCTTCTAAATGTGATATTATGCCTGTTTCTATTGTAGGAATGGAAAAGAAATCAAAATGGTTTAAACAAGGAAACCTAACAATAAAAGTTGGAGATTTAATTCCTTGTGAAGATGCAGAAACAACGATTCATAAGTGGTGCGAAACAATATCTCAATTATCAGGACTTGAATATCAACCGGAAGAATAGAAGGATTTATCAATGTCAGAAAAGAATTTTTCAAGATTATATGAAAAAGATTTTAATAAACAAAAATATTGGTTTCAAATATTTTCAACTGATTTTATATTTTCTCCTATGTTGAAAATATTTTATAAGATATCTGTTACCGGAAGGGAGAATATACCCCAAAATTCAAAATTTATTTGTGCTCCAAACCATATTTCTTATCTTGATCCACATTCTGTATTTTATGCAGTGAGAAAGCCAATAGCATATATGGCAAAAAAAGAATTATTTGAAACAAAATTTATGCAATGGGTATTGCCAAAATTGGCAGCATTTTCAGTAAACAGAGAAAAACTTGAAGTTTCTACCATCAAAACAGTGAGAGATGTTATGAAAACCAAGGATTGGAATTTATGTATATTTCCACAAGGTGGTATTTTTAAAAATAAAAAAATTGAAAAAATTAATAGAGGTTTTATTGTAATAGCCAAAATGTCAAAAATAGACATTTTACCAATGTCTATAACGGGAACAGAGAAATATAATTGGATACCATTACAAGGGAGATTAGATATAAAAATAGGAAAACCGATATCATGGCAATTACCTGACGAAGAAATTTTTGAACAATGGGCAGAGCAAGTAAGTTCAATGGCAAATTATGAATATGTCAAAGAAGAAACAAGCGAAAAAAGTCTTGTAACAAAATAAAACGGTTGTTGTTTCAAGATTTTTCGTATAATATATTGCTATGAAAAAGAAAAGTCTACTATTAATAGACGGGCATGCTCTTGCTTACAGATATTATTTTGCTCTTGAACGTTCGGGTATGAAAACTCCTGATAATCGTCCTATTTGGGCAGTATTTGGTTTTTTTAAATGTATGTTTGATTTGCTCAAAGAAACAAAAGCAAATCCTGATTTAATTGCTGTTACTTTTGATGTTGGCAGAGTTACATACAGAGTTGATTTGTATTCCGAGTATAAAGCCAATAGAGAATCTATGCCTGATGCTATGCATATTCAACTTGGTGAAATTGTTGAAGGGCTCAAAGCCTTTAATATCCCAATTTGTACAAAAGAAGGTTTTGAAGCAGATGATGTTATCGGTACAATTGCCGAAAAAGCAAAAACTCTTGGTATCAATACAATGATTTTAACCGGTGATAGAGATTCTTTCCAACTTGTTGATGATGAAAACGGTGTTACAGTAATTATGCCATCAAAAGGTGAAATTATTACCTATAACAGGGAAAAAGTTTTTGAAAGAATGGGTGTGTATCCTGAACAAATTATCGATTATAAAGGTCTTGCCGGAGATACTTCCGATAATATTCCGGGTATTCGTGGTATCGGTGATAAAACTGCTGTAAAACTTTTAACAGAATATGGTTCTCTTGAAAATATTTATGAAAATATTGAAAATATTTCCGGCAAAGCATTAAAACAAAAACTTATTGATGGTAAAAGAGATGCACTTTTAAGTAAAGAATTAGCTACAATTCAAAGAAATGTCGATATTGATTTCGATTTTGATGATACCTGTCTTGCTCTACCTGATGAAAATAAAGTATTGGACTTTTTTAGAAAAAACTCATTCTATGCATTTTTAAAGTCAGCTGATGAGATTTTATCTCACTTTGATATTTCTGAAGATTGCAAAATTGCTAAAGTTTCAGAAATTAAAAAAATTTCCAATGAAAAGAATACTATAGTAACAGTTTCTGAAACAGGACAGCTTGGACTTTTTGCTATAGAAGCTGAAAAATCAAGGAAAAAATATAGCATAAACAAATACGTTGTTGATACAGAAGAAAAATTAAAAAAATTATCAGAAACATTATGTAAAAAAACATTATTTTCAATAGATACTGAAACAAATTCTATAAATCCTCTTGAGGCAGATTTAGTAGGTATTTCTATAGCTTACAATGATTGTATTCAAGCAAAAAACCAGAAAGTCAAAATTATAGATACAGAACATGATGTTACAGAATGTTTTTATATTCCTATAAAACATAATAATGGGCAACAAATAGATATAATAACTGTTATCAAATATTTATCACCAATTTTTATAGACGAAAAAATTTCTAAAACAATGCAAAATGCAAAATTTGATTTACATGTTTTGAAAAATCATAATTTGCCTATAGAAGGTCTGATTTTTGATACAATGCTTGCAAGTTATATTAAAGATTCTTCAAAAAAACATGGTTTGAAAATTCAATCAAATATGTATTTAAACTACATTATGTCTGAATACCAAGATGTTATTGCCGATAAATATGCGACTTTTGATACCGTCGAAATATCAAAAGCGTCAAATTATGCTTGTGATGATGCTTTTGCGACTTTAGAACTTACAAGATACTGGCAAAATAATCTGGATAAAAAAGAACTTGAAATTCTTTATACAATGGAAGTCCCAACAACTATTGTTCTTACTGATATGGAAGAAATTGGTATTTCTATTGATGAACAATATTTAAAAAAACTATCAAAACATACAGAAGAAAAAATTAAAGAAATAGAAAAAAAGATTTATCAAGAAGCAGGTGAACAGTTTAATATAAATTCTCCCAAACAAGTAAGCGAAATTTTGTTTGATAAAATGGGTTTAAAACAAAGAGGACGTAAAAAAGCAAGTAAATCAACAAATGCTAAAGTTATGGAAGATTTAGCACAGGATTATCCTATTGCTAAGTATATTTTGGAACAAAGACATTTTTCAAAATTAAAATCAACATACATAGATGTTTTACCGGAACTTGTATCGAAAAAAGATAATAGAATTCATACCTCTTTTAATCAAACAATAACAACAACCGGCAGACTATCCAGCAGTAATCCTAATTTACAAAATATTCCTATTCGAACAGAATATGGTGCTAAAATAAGAGGTGCATTTATACCTAAAGATAAAGACAATATGCTTATTTTATCGGCAGATTATTCTCAAATAGAATTAAGACTAATGGCACATTGTTCACAAGATGAAAATTTAATGCAGGCATTTCTTGATGATATTGATGTACATACATTAACAGCTTCTAAAGTCTACGATATTCCAATGGAGGACGTAACAAAAGAAATGCGATACAATGCAAAAGCTGTAAATTTTGGAATAATATACGGACAATCAAAATACGGACTTGCTTCTCAACTGGGTATTTCAGCTATTGAAGCTGATGAATTTATAACAAAATATTTTCAAACATATCCAAACATAAAAAAATATATGTATCAAACTATTGACTTTGTACAAAAAAATGGTTATGTTGAAACTATATACGGACGAAAAAGGTGGCTAGATATAGGATTGTATTCTTCAAATTTTAAAGAAAGAGAAGCTGCACAAAGAGCAGCTATCAATGCACCATTACAAGGTAGTGCTGCAGATTTAATCAAATTAGCAATGGTTAGATTGCAAAAATCAATCTCAGGGTTAAAATTAGCCTCTAAAATTGTCTTACAGGTTCATGACGAATTGGTTCTTGAAGTTGTAAAATCAGAACAAGAAGTTGTTACAAAACTTGTCAGAGAGGCAATGGAACAAGGACAGCCATTAACTGTCCCATTAAAAGTAGACATTGCATTAGGGCAAAATTTAATGGAGTTATAATGAAAAAATTTTTAATATTAATAGCTTGTTTATGTTTCTATGTGGGAAATGCTTTTGCTGATACAAACAATACATTAATTGCATCAAACATTCCTGCTGTTTCTCAACAAATAACGGCTATAAATAACTCCGTTGTTACTCAGCCGGTTAGAGCATCTTTAAATCAATGTTTTGATACATTATCAATGAATTCTGAACAATTATTTTATCTATCAATGGCGGCATTAAATAATATGAATTATAAGATAAAAGAAGTTCAATCAAAAACAGGAACAATTTTATTTCAAGCATATTCAAGAGAGTTTTTGATAACAATTGCCGATAAGGGCGTAAATAAATCATTTATTAAAATTTTGCCAACGGATAGTAATTATGCTTTTTCTCCAGCTCTTGTGCAAAATATCTTCGGATTTTTAAAAGCAAATTCATCTGTTTCTCCTGTTGTTTTGTAGTGTAATTTCATTTAATTTTTTGTTTGAAATTTTTTCATGTTGAAAAAATAAAATCATTATAGTATTATAAACTAAGAATTCAGGAGAATAAATATGAACCAAATAATAAAAATTGCTTGGGACTTAAATGATAATTGTGAAAACAGATACGAATTGGTATATGAAATTGCAGAATTAGCTAAGAAATTAGTTGATGAAAATCAAGCTAAAAGAGCAAAAGATGAATTCGGTTTTGAAGAATACGGTTTTGATAATTCTATTAAAAAAGAAAATCCGGTTGAGCATGCTATTATGGTAAAAGCTTCAGAAACTGATGATTCAGGACTGGTTGGTTAAGTTTTAAGTTAATAAAAAAAAGCTTGCATTAATAATAAATGCAAGCTTTTTTATTTATTTAAGCAAAACATTTGTTACAGCATCAGAAACATTATAACAAGTGTCTAATGCACTTTCTATATCTTTATGAATATCTCTAAATTTTATAACAGTAAGAGCATCAAATTTTCCTGAAAAAAGTTCATCTAATGCAAGATAAAGAATTTCATCACCTCTTGTTTCAATTTCTTTCATTTTCAAATTTCTGTCTGTAATTTTTGAAACAGAAGTTTTTTTATTAAAATTATGCATAATATAATCTAATTCATCTGTAGCAGTAATTAAATTTTGTGCTTGCATAATCATGTGTTCAGTAGATTTTTCAATTCTATATACACGGAAATTCATAATAGCTTTGACTATTTTTTTAGTAATTCTATTTAACATAGATGAAATATTTTGAATATCTTCACGCTCAATAGAAGTTACTTTAGTTTGATTTAATACTTTTACTGTTTTTTTAAAAATTTTATTACTTTTATGCTTGTATTGTCGGGCTGTAACCATGCAATCATCATTGACACCATCTTGTAAAGCTTTTAAAAAAAGTTGAGCAGTTTGTTTACAAGTTTCGGAACTTTCTTCAAAATAACCATAAAATATATCACTTTTTTGTGAAAAAAGGTTAGATATTAAATTAAATTTCAGCATATTTATGTCTTTCTTTTTGATTTAAACCATTTTACGTCTGATAAGTTCTTTTTTAATTTTATTTAATCCTGACTGAATTATTCTGGAAATTCTAGATGGAGAAAGATTATATTCTTCAGACATTTCTCGCAATTTTTTTTCATTATAAAATTTAGCTTCAATAAATTCTTTTTCTCTAGCAGGAAGTATTTTCATAGCTTCTTTGATAGCTTTGCTCATTTCCCCGAAAATAACAACTTCTTCAGGTGTTTGTCTTTTATCTTTCAACTGTGTAGGATTATCATTTTCGGCAAGTTCATCAACAGATAAAATAGTTTTATAAACAGCAGTACGAACGTCTTCCGGATTTTGATTTGCTAAAATATTGGATTTTTGATTTTTAATCAAGTACCATTTATAACGACGTCTTACTTCATTTCTGACTGCCCATTTAACGGCAGTAGAAATATAAGTTTTATTATATTTATCAGGTGAAGCATTTGAACATAACTTATATATAACTTGAGTAGCGATACTCACAAGTTCATCATAATCAGCTAAATGTAATGAGGACATTCTATTATATTCAATTTTTGCCAAAGTTTCTATCAAATCCTGATAGTCAGCGATATTAAATTTCGTTGCACTATTTGGAGTACCAATCACAATCAATCCTCACCTTACACATTTTTATAATATCGTAAAAATAAAATTATTTCCATAGTTATTTTATTTCAAAATATAATCAATATTTTTATATTAAATATTACTTAACATATAGCACTATTAGGGTGAAATATTATACAATGAATGTAATATGAACATATAAAAGGGAAAGAAAATGATTGATGTACAAAATGTTGATATCATAGCTGATATTGCTGATTATAAAACTGTTCAACAAAATATTGTTAAAAAAAATTTAGAAGATATTGGAATTTATAAAATATCTTATGAAATTAAAAAATTGAAAAAACCGGAGATTATTGCCCCGGAAACAACAACAATTTCTCCGGTAATAAAGTATTGTGTTGAACAATTAAAAGCTTCTCCAAAAGAACAAAATACTTGTTTAAATTTAATGTTGAAGGGCATAGAAAATGATAAAACAGCTCCTCAATTTTTAGATTTTGGAATATTAGATGGATTATTTTACATTGTTAATGAAGACATATCAAAATTTCAATCTCCAACATTTATCCAAAAAAGATTAAGAAAACAATTAAGCCTTGGTAAAAAACTTTCGCAAAAAGATATAGATAAGGCATATAAATTATCCGATAAAGAAATAGCTCAAAGGAATAAAGTATTAGCTATTGCTTTAATAGCAAAATTACAAAATGTACTTTATAAAGAATTATCTTTACGTTCCGGTTTAAAACCATCATTTTATGATATGCCTGCAGTACCCCAACTTATAGATACAAGTAAAAATAATCCGGATGATGATGTAAAGGCACTTGCAATAGGAGCTTTGTACAGTATGTATCGACCTGAATTTAAAAAAGATTTGGTTGATATAATGCAAAATGCATCGAAATCTAATATCAATCAAATAAAGATTTTTGCCCAAAAAGCACTTGAAGAAATTTCAAAAAAATAATTGTATATGTTTATAAATTATGGTATATTTTCCTTACTCATTAAGGAACATTAAGGAAAGGATGTAATTAATGGATACAAATGAAAAACAAGCAACAATAGGTATTATTGGAGGAACAGGTTTTTATTCTTTTTTTGAAGGAAAAGAAACTCAAGAATTGAATATTGATACACCTTATGGAAAACCAAGCGACATTATTACTGTTGGACAAATAGGTGAGCACAAAGTAGCCTTTTTACCAAGACATGGATTAGATCATAGATTTCTTCCTCATACAGTAAATTACAGAGCAAACGTATGGGCATTAAAATCATTAGGCTGTGAAAGAGTTATATCTCCTTGTGCAGCAGGAAGTTTTCAAAAGCATATAAAGCCTGGTAGTTTTGTAGTCCCTGATCAATTTGTGGATTGGACTGATGGTCGTAAAAATACATTTTTTGAAGGTCCTATTTGTATCCATCCGAGTGCAGCCGATCCTTATTGTCCTGAAATGAGAAAAATTGCAATAGAAGCTGCTCATAAACATGGTATTGAAGTTCACGAAACTGGTACCGTTGTCACAATTAATGGTCCAAGATTTTGTACTAAAGCTGAATCTCAGTTCTTTACAAGACAAGGTTGGGAAGTTGCAAGTATGACTCAATTCCCTGAAGTTCATCTTGTTCACGAACTTGATATGTGTCCTGTTACGATTGCTTTAATTACGGACCATGATTGTGGTTTAGAAGGTGATGTTGAACCGGTAACTCATCAACAGGTATGTAAAATTTTTAATCAAAATATTGATAATTTGAAGAAAATGTTGATTACAATTTTAGAAAATACACCCCTTGAAAGACACAATTGTAACTGTATGAATACTTCAAAAACATCATAAGATTATGTGTTAAAATAATATCGCTATCTCTTTTAAGGATAGCGATATTATTAAGGAAAGAGAATTTATGGGAATTATTTTATATAGAAGCATAGCTTATTTATTTAATATAACACTTTTAATTTTGGTTATAAGTTGTTTTTTAACTTGGATACCGAATATTGATTGGTATAGACAGCCATATAGATTTTTTTATCAATTTAGCAATTTCTTTTTTAGTCCTTTTAGAAAAATTATTCCTCCAATTTATGGTATAGACTTTTCACCAATAGTTGCATTTATTTTACTTAATGTATTAGAAAATGTAATTTTAGGTATAATAAGGACTTTTTTATTATAGAAAAATTATTCGGAATTATACTTTTTTACAGAAAAAACAACAGTCTATAAAGATATCAGCTTATGCTAATTTTGTTTTGTTAATTTTAACAAAAAATATCGAAACACTTCATTTCACTTGTCAAACAAGCTCTACATAGAAAGTGTTTCAATAAACAAATATACGATATTTCGTATATGAATCATATATTTGTATAAACTTATATGTCATGATATTTTTCCAAAATTATTTATACAGAAGTTAGAATCCATATAATTTTTTTTGTATGTTTAGCAATATACATACAAATAAAGCCAAAAAATAAATCATATATAGCTCTGGTAAAACTTTCAAATATTAGCCAATCTGTGATATATGGAATATTTGAATGTTTAATCATTGAAATAATAAACATGTAAATAAAACCAAACGTATGAATAACAATTACAGCAACTAGTGAAGCTAGAAATAAATTTTTTAAAGTATATTCTTTTTCTGTTAATTTACCAGCAATAAGAGCTGCAGGAATGAATGCCAATATATATCCGAATGTTGGCTGCAATATGTAGTCAAAACCTCCACCAAGTCCAAAAACAGGTAAAAATGCTAACCCAATTACTACGTATAAAAACACTGAAATCATTGAACAAGCCCCACCTAGAAGTGATGCAGCAAATAAAATGACAGGGATTTGAGGAATATAAAAATAAGATTTGAGTGTAAATATATCTTGAATTGTTGGAAAAAAGTCAGGGTGTAATATTCCAACAATTGGTTGCAAACAATTGAATACTTTTATTCTTGTAAAAGTTGCTACAATTAATAAAACTGTAAAAAATACAGATAAAGTCAAAATCCCTATTAAACGCAATGGTGAATATTGAATTTCTGTTTTTTGTATTTGTTGAGGTTCTTGTTGATAGTCAATATTTGTCATTTTATCTTCCATTAAAATCTTCTTTTATCTTATTATAATTTGTTTTAAATTTATCATACCAGATGTTTTCCGTAAACATAATTAATGCGTTTTCATTATTATCTTGATAATAATTTTTTCTAGTTCCTATTGTAGAAAATCCGAATTTATCATAAAGGGATATCGCAGGAATATTACTTTCTCTAACTTCAAGAGTTATATATTTTATCATTTTTTTATAGCATTCATTAACCAAATCAAGCATTAAAAATGTTGCCACTCCTTTTTTTCTATAATCAGGGTGTGTTGCAATATTTGTAATATGAGCTTCTTCTAATATTTGCCAAAATCCGTAAAAACCTGTAATAATACCTTTTGATGTTATAGCACATTTATAATTTGCTAACTTATTTTCAATTTCATTTTCAAAAGATGCTTTTGACCAATGATGATTAGGATAAGTTAATGTTTCAATTTCCATGATATCATCAAGGTCTATTTTATCTATTTGTTTTATTTGCATTTTAGACATACTATATATATTAGCACTATTAACAAAATAGGGCATAAATTTTCAATTTTGTAAAAAATTTTACATAATTAAAAAAATATTTTATTCTGTAATAATATTAGAGGATTTTTATATGAAAAAGATAATATTTTTATTTGCAATATTTTTGACAATATCTCCTGCTTATACAGCTGAGAATTATATGGATAGCAATGATAATCTCGATGAAATTAAATTAATTGCAGAACCACAAAAAATAATAGACTTAAATAACACATTGAGCAAAAAAGAAGTAAAAGCCATACAAAAAGCTGAGAAAGAAAAAGCTGAACTGGATAAAAAAATTCAGAAGGCTCTTGAAAAAGCTGAAGAAAATTTAAAATCATTACAAGATAAAAATATTAATGAAAAAACTGAAATCGAAGTAATGTCAGGACAAAGTAATAAACCAAAATTATCAAAAAAAGAAAAAAAACACTTAGAAGAAGAAATGAAAAAACTTCAACAGGAAGAAGAAAAATTAAAAATTGAAGAAGAAAAAATTAATGAAGAAATCAAAAAATACAAAGAGGGTTTAGAAAAGAAAAAAGAAGATCTTAAAAATAAAAAAAACTTAATAAAACAAGAAGTTTCAGATACAGATATAAACAAAAACGAATTTAATGCTGTACAAACAACAAAAATTATTCAATATAATAATACCGACGTGAATTCCAATAATGACAAAGAACCACCTACTCAGACAGAAAATACACCACAAAAAACAAATAATGATTTTGTTTATAACAAAAAAGAAAGTTCTTTATATAAAAAACAATTGAAAAATACAGGTATTAAATTTAATAATGAAAACTTCATAAAACAAGCTGAAATTAATAATACGGAAAATGTTAGTAAATTTTTATATGCCGGAATGAAACCAGATGTATGTAATGAGTCCAAAACCACACCGTTAATATGGGCAAGTTTCAACGGAAACTTAGAAATGGTAAAGATGTTGATTTCAGCAGGTGCAAATGTTAATGCTGTAAATAAAGATGGATTTACACCTTTACATGCTGCTGTTGAAAATGAAAATATTGAAATTGTAAAATATCTTTTAGCTAAGGGTGCCAAAATAAATTCTTCTACAATATCTGATAAAACTACACCTTTACATACAGCTTGTTTTAAGGGAAATAAAGAAATAGTTCAATTATTGACCGTAGCAGGAGCAGATGTAAATGCAAAAAATATACATGGAGCAACACCAGTTGTTACGGCATCATTTTACGGTAAAAAAGACATTGTTCAATATTTGAATACAAATGGTTCTAAATTTAATATGAATTCAGAAGACGGTAAAATTTTAACTGTAGCTGCAATATTAGAAGGTAAAACATCATCTTTTGAAGCACTTTTGTTATCAGGAGTTGATATTAATACAAAGGATAAAAACGGTAAAACAATGCTGATATCTGCTGTTGAAAATTCTGATGAAGATGCAGTTAAAATGTTACTTGAAAAAGGTGCTGATGTTAGTGTAACTTATGATAATGATACAAATAAACAAATTCCTATTTTAAATACAGCAGTTATCCAACAGAATGAAGATATTATAAAGTTATTAGTAAAAAATGGTGCAGATATTAATGCCAAAGAGGCAGAAACTTCAATATCTCCTCTGACTTTAGCTGTACTAACAGGAAATGAAGATATAACAGCTTTATTAATTTCAAATGGTGCAAATGTTAATGATACAGTTTTTAATGGTATAACACCTGCTGATATTGCTCTTGCAAAAAAAGATGAAAATATGCTTAAAAAACTTGTTCAAAAGGGAGCTTTATTCGGTAAAAAAACAGGAGTGTTATTGGTTCCGTACGGTTGTTCTATTTCCTATAATTTAACAGAAGAAAAATATTCTATAAATCCGGAAGATGCATTAGAGGCTCTTAAAAAATTCGAAAATGATGAACATAAAGATTATAATTCTTATATGAAAAATACATTATCTTTCAGAAATGACAGAGGCTTTGTTCCTGATAAACATGCTTTTAAAGTGTATCCGTTACTTTTTGAGTTAATGGAATAATGATAAAGAGTGTATATATACACATACCTTTTTGCAGAAGAAAATGTCATTATTGTTCTTTTATCTCTTTTTCAAGATTAAATTTAAAAGATGATTATATAAATGCTCTTATTAAAGAAATAAAAGAAAGATATAAAGGAGAACTTATAACAACACTCTATATAGGAGGAGGAACACCTTCTTTATTAAGTATTGATGATATTGAAAATATTATTGATTTATTTTCTTTTGAAAAAGATGCAGAAATAACTTGTGAAGCAAATCCTGAAAAACTTTCTTTTCAATGGTTAAAAGAATTAAAACAGATTGGAATAAACCGTTTAAGCTTAGGTGTTCAAACTTTTAATGACAACTTATTAAAAAAAATTGGTCGTTTACATACTTCAGAAGATGTTTTTTTTAGTTATAAAAATGCCAGGAAAGCAGGGTTTAATAATATAAATATGGATTTGATATATGGTTTACCTGAACAGACAATGAATAACTTTATTTCTGATGTTTCTGCTGTTTGTAAATTAGAAATTGAACATATATCATCTTATGGTTTAAAAATTGAAAAAAATTCTTACTTTTATAAAGAAAGACCTCTAAACATTCCTGATGATGATATACAAGCAGATATGTACTTGAAAATGTGTGATATAACAGAAAAATATGATTATAAACATTACGAAATCAGTAATTTTGCAAAAGAAAAGTTTTATTCCCGACATAACTTAAATTATTGGAATGCAAATCAATACTATGGTTTTGGGTGTGCTTCAAGTGGATATGAAAATGATATAAGATATTCACATACACAATCTTTGGATAAATATATAAAAAATCCGTTAGAGTTAAAAATTCAAGAAAAACTTACTAATCAATCAAAGCTTGAAGAAATGATATTTCTGGGATTTAGAAAAACTAATGGTATAAATATAGAAGAAATTAATAATAATTTTGGAATTAATTTTGAGCAAAAATATAAAAGCATATTAAATAAATATAGTGATTATTTTGTAAAAACTGAAAAAGGATATTCATTAACAAAAGAAGGTTTGTTAATAAGTAATTTTATATTATCTGAATTTATCAGTTAATCATTATGTT
>JAFQYI010000224.1 GCA_017406505.1 bacterium | reverse complement strand
TTAAAAACAGCATTACAATCTAAATCATATATCGAAGGTATTTTTGAATCCTCTGATGCAAAAAGTGCAATTGACGTTATAAAAACAAATAAAATTGATGCCGTAATCATGGACTTAGGGTTACCGGGTATGAATGGGATAGATGCAACTGAACAAATTAAAACAATATCTCCTGATACAAAAGTTATAATTTTAACATCTCATAAAACAAAAGAAGAAGTTATTAACTCTGTTAAAGCCGGTGCTAGTGCCTATTGCTCAAAAGAAATTGATCCTGAAAATTTAGCATTAATATTATATTCTGTATTACATGGAGCTATTTGGTTTGATTCTGCTGTGTCAAATTATATTTTAGATATTATAAAAAATGATAAAGAACAAAAAGTACAAAGCAATAATGTCAAATATAACTTAACAAAACGAGAAATGCAGGTTTTATCATATATTAAAGAAGGTTGTAATAATACAGAAATTGCTAAAAAATTGCACTTAAGTATAAATACTGTAAAAGCACATGTAAGTGGCATTATGCAAAAATTAGAAGTTGATGACAGAACTCAAGCTGCAATAAAGGCTATAAGTAATAATATTATATAGGGTTAATCACATATTAACCATATTGAAATCAATATATAAGATGTTGCTGCAAATTTATTTACAAATTTATTGCTGTTTGGATTTTCATTAATAATTCTATGAAATTTTGAAGCTAAAATTGAACAAAATACAAATACCGTCCAAGATACAAATGCAAAAATTATACCAAGATATATCATATCAAATACAAAATGTTTCGTTTTTTCGCTGATAAATTGGGGTAAAAAAGCTAAAAAGAAAATTATTACTTTGGGATTTAAAATATTCATTAGAATTCCTTTTTTAAAACCTGCAACAGCTTTATTTTCCATATTTATTATTAGCTTTTTATCAGATTTCAATGCAGAGTATGCAAGATATAATAAATATAATGTTCCTGCAATTTTTAAACACCAAAAAGCAGTTTTTGACTGTTGAAAAATAACCGACACTCCAAAAGCAGCAAGAGTAGTATGAAAAATACAACCTGATGCAAGTCCTGTTGCAGTCATAATTGCAGATTTTTTACCATTTATTACTGCTTGTGTAATAACAAATAATATATCAGGTCCCGGTATAATAGCAAGAATTATAGAAGCTAAAACAAAACTTAAAATATTATTCATTATATAACACCCTAATTAGCAAAACGAAAATGCATTATATCTCCGTCTTGAACAACATAATCTTTACCTTCAAGACGCATTAACCCTTTTTCCTTTGCCATTGTATAAGAGCCATTGCAATTTACAAAATCATCATAAGATATAACTTCTGCTCTAATAAAACCTTTTTCAAAATCAGTATGAATTACACCTGCAGCCTGTGGAGCTTTTGTTCCTGCTGTTATAGTCCATGCCTTTACTTCCATTTCTCCTGCCGTTATATATGTTCTTAAATTTAAAAGATGATATACTGATTGAATCATTTTTTCTATTCCGGAGCTCGTTATTCCAAGTTCAGAAAGATATTCTTTTGCATCTTCTTTTGATAAATCAGATAATTCTTCTTCTATTTTTGCAGAAATAATCACCATTTCAGCTCCGTGATTTTTTGCATATTCTTCAACAAGTTTTGTATAATCATTTCCATTTACAACATCGGTTTCAGATACGTTAGCAGCATAAATAACAGGTTTTATACTCATTAATTGAGATTGTTTTGCAAATTTTAATTCTTCTTCATCATCAAATAGCTCATTAATATTTATAAATGTTGCATCAGATAATTTATCATATAAAGTCTGCATAACTTTTAATTCTACTTTTGCAGTTTTATCACCGGAGTTAGCAACTTTTGAAATTCTGGCAATTCTTTTTTCTAAAGATGCCATATCTGCAAGTGCGAGTTCTGTATTAATAATTTCAATATCATCAAGAGGATTTACTTTGCCGGCAACATGAATTGTATTTGCATCATCAAAACATCTTACAACTTGTATTATTGCATCAGTTTCTCTGATATTTGCAAGAAATTGATTACCAAGTCCTTCACCTTTACTTGCACCTTTTACTAAACCAGCAATATCAACAAACTCAATAGCTGTCGGAACAACCTTATCGGTATGAACCATTGGTTGTAATACATACAAACGCTCATCAGGTACACCAACAACTCCGACATTTGGTTCTATCGTACAAAATGGATAATTTGCACTTTGTGCATTTTTTGCACTTGTAAGTGCGTTAAATAATGTTGATTTGCCAACATTTGGTAATCCGACTATTCCTGCTCTGAGCATATCTTTTCTCCTGTTTTTCTAAAGAATATTATAAAAAATTATCTATATCAATAACAAATATATTTATTAGTTACTGAATATTGATTTTCCGTGAGTATCTTGTGAACCTGTCCTTATAATTCCTTTTTTATATGCTTTTTCTGCTGTTTTATTATATGTTTCTTTCGATATATCAAATCTGTACGGTTGATAAAAACCTTCTGTAAATAATACTTTCTCATCTTTGAGATTAACATATTCATCAAAAAGTTCTTCTATTACGTTGTCTATTGTTTCATCTTTATCAAAATACCTTAATGGGTGTGCTATACCTACTATGCCATATTTAAGCATATGTATTCTTTTTATATATTCTTTATAATCCGATATAAAATTCAATTCTTTATATTCTGTTCCAAATTGCTTCATTGCCTCCTTAAAATCCATATTTTTAAATGGCCATTCATAAGGATTTATACACCATACAAGTATATGTATTCCTTTTTCTTCTTTTTGTGATGGAACTTTTACATAGGATTGTGTTTCCATACCTATTACGAGTTTTATATTTTTATATTTATTAGGATTCTTTTGAATAATATCTATGGCATTTTGACAGCCCTTAGTATTAAAATGATCTGTAATTGCTATAATCATAGGATATTTTTCAAATGGGTATTTAGATTTTACTTTATTAGCATATTCAGCTGCTTGATTAAGAGTTTCTTCTGGGGTTAAAGAACCGTCAGAAAAAGTGGTGTGAGAATGTAAGCCTGCTCTATACGTAAGTTTTCTAACACCTTCTTTATCTCCTTTTTCATATAAATCAGTTTGGTATTTTTCCGGATTTTTATTGTATTTTTTTATTATATGAGTTAGTTCTTTTTCACCCATAATAATGTTCATATTTTTTAATTTATATTCAGAGTGTCCACTTGATTTTAATAAAGCCTTTTTATATGCTTTATCTTGCATATAAGTATTTCCCGGTTGAACAACAAATAAGAATAAAAAAACAGTTATTATAAATTTTATATAATTCGTTTTCATTTTTTCTCCTTTAATACTTAAATATAAATTCTTTTTCTTCATATTGAGAACAATATTCAAAAATTCCATCTATTCTATCCGTAATAAAATAAAGTTCTCTGTTAAATTCTCTGGCAAATCCATATTGATAAAAATTTTCAAACATATTAAATAAAGGTTTATAATAATTGTCAATATCAAAAAATATTATAGCTTTCTTATGATAAGAAAGTTGTTTAGTAACAATCACTTGCATAATTTCATCTAATGTTCCGAAACTACCTGGTAAAGCAAGGAAAATATCAGCTTTTTCTTCCATCATTTGTTTTCTGTCATTCATATCATTAGATATAATAATTTTTGCATTTTGAGGACTTGAAACACCTTTTTCAATAATTGTTTTCGGAATGATTCCGGTAACAGAGCCACCATAATCCAGTACCCCCTGAGCAACTTTTCCCATACAACCACAGGTAGAGCCCCCATAAATAAGACTATAACCATTTTCTGCTATTTTTTTACCTATTTCATAGGCAACGTTATAAAATTTTATATCA